>DATGTG010000041.1:0-2654 GCA_035301965.1 Wenzhouxiangella sp.
CCGCAGAATTCGCAGCCGACTTCCACCTCGCCCTGGTCGCGCAGAATGTCATCCACTTCGTCCTTGCCCAGGCCCTGCAGCATGACCGTGACACGCTCGCGGCTGCACTGGCAGTGAAATGACGGTACCCGCTCATGTTCCGGCCCGGTGAAGCGCAGCAGGGGCTCGTTCCAGAAAAGCCGGTGCAGCAGGGTTTGGGTATTCAGCTCCAGCAGTTCATCGCTTGCCAAGCTGCGCGCCAGAATGGACAGGCGGTTGAAGTCTTCATCGCCCGATGCCTGCGCGCCGTCTTCGGGCATTTTCTGCAGCATGAGGCCGGCAGCGGCATGATTTCCGGCGGCCAGAACCAGTGTGGTTTCCAGCTGTTCGGATTGCATCATGTAGCTTTCTATCATGGGGGCAATGCGGGGCAGTTTTTTACCCGACTCATCCACCAGTGGCACAATGCCCTGGTAGGACTGGCGCCGGGCGCTGTCGGGGTCAAGCGTGATGGCGCAGCGCCCGCTGCCGCCGGCATTGACCAGCCCGGACAGCGATTCATTACCGCTTGGCTGTTTGGCCAGTGAAACGGTGGAGCGCAGCCGCAGCTGGTTGTCCACTTCTGTAACCATGAGGCTGACGGGGCCATCGCCGGCAATTTGCATGGCCAGCCGGCCATCAAATTTGATGCCGGCCTGAAGCATGACGGCGGCGGCGGTCATTTCGCCCAGTGCCGCGGACACATTGGCCGGCCATGGGCCGGTTTGTGTGTTGGCTGCGCGGCGTGCGAGCACGGTTTGCCAGGCGTCGGTCAGGCGCACGAACTGGCCGCGTATGGGCAGGCCATCGAAGATGAATTTGTGCAGTTCGGACATCAGGACTAAATGGCGTTCAACTGGAGTATTTCAAGCGCGTTGTGCAAACCGGCTATTGGCGCAACGCTATCAGCGGGGCGGGCGGCCGGGCGGTATGGGTGCTGCGCCACGGGCTGATATCCAGACCGCCACGACGGGTGAAACAGGCGTGGACATCCAATTTTTCGGGCCGGCAGCGCTGCAGGATGTCGTGGAATATTTGTTCTGCACAGTGTTCGTGAAAGCCGTTGTGGCGCCGATACGATATCAGGTAACGCAGCAGGCCGGCATGATCAATGGACGGTCCGTGGTAGCCAATTTCAATGCTGGCCCAGTCGGGCTGGTGGGTGACCGGGCAGGTGGAGCGGAACAGGTGGCTGACCAGCGTTTCCGTGGCCATGTTTTCACGGCTGGCTTCAAGGAAATCCGGCTGCGGTCGGTCGTATTCATTCACGGCAATATCCAGCGCATCGAGCAGAATGCCGTCCGAGCGTGTTCTGGCCAGCGCGTTGTGGTCGTCGGGTGCAATCAGCTCGACGCCGACCTGGGTGCGGGTCAGCTGTGAAAGGTCTTTTTGCAGCAGCTCCACAACGGTCTGGTGGCCTGCAAATTTTTTGAACGCCAGGCTGTTGAGGTAGAGCTTGAACGATTTGGATTCCACCAGGAAGGGGCTGCTGCAGTCAAAGACAAACCGGCCCACGGCGCTGACGGGCCGGCCCCGGTCGTTCAGCCACGACAGCTCCCAGGCATGCCAGATGTCGCAGCCTGTAAATGCGTCGGCGGCGGCGCTCAGTTCGCGCCGGTCCGGCGCGCGCTCTATGGCTTGCAGAAGCTCGGGCGAGTAGGTGTCGGGATACGGTGTCTGCCTGCCCAGCAGCGTCGATTCGTTGTTGTCCATTGCGTTATTGTACGTTGGTTGTCTTTTTTCAGGGTTGTACATGATCAAGTTCGCCAGCGGTTTGTGACATGTCACAGGCCTTTGATGTGAAAAAACGCGGATTTTTGCAGCCGCTTGACCGCCAGATCATGGCGCTGGCGGTGCCCGCTTTTGGCGCCCTGGTGGCCGAGCCGCTGTTTCTGCTCGCTGATTCGGCCATGGTGGGGCATTTGGGCAGCAGCGCGCTGGCCGGGCTGGGGCTGGCGGCGGCGGTGCTGCAAACCATTGTCGGTTTGATGGTGTTTCTGGCCTATGGCACCACGCCGGCGGTGGCGCGCCGTCTGGGGCGGGGTGAGATTGGTCGTGCTATTGGCGTGGGCATGGACAGCTTGTGGACGGCGCTGGGGCTGGGGCTGGTGCTGGCGGTTGCGGGCTTTGTGGCCACACCCTGGCTGGTCGGGCTGTTTTCAGCCACGGCCGATGTCACCGCCCAGGCGGAAATCTATCTGAGGCTGTCCATGCCGGGCATTCCGGCCCTGCTTCTGGTGTTTGCCGCCAGCGGTCTGCTGCGCGGCCTGCAGGACACGCGTACGCCCCTGTGGGTGGCCACCATTGGTTTTGGCGCCAATATCCTGCTCAATTATCTGCTGATGTATGTGTTCAGGCTGGGCATTGCCGGTGCGGCCATCGGTTCGGTGCTGGCCCAGTGGGGCATGGTGGCGGCCTATGCGCTGGTCATCGGGCGTCATGCAAGAAAGCACCGGGCGCGCTGGTGGCCGCGCTGGGCCGGCATAAGAATGGGGGCGGCCGACGGTGGATGGCTGTTTTTGCGCACCCTGACGCTGCGCGCCGCCATGCTGCTGGCGGTGTATGTGGCCACCGTGCTGGGGCCGGTCGAACTGGCGGCCTTTCACGTTGCCATGACGCTGTTCGCCACCGTGGCC
>DATGTG010000042.1:0-4419 GCA_035301965.1 Wenzhouxiangella sp.
GCGCCTGGCCAGCCCGGACGGCAGCGAAGTGCTCGACGCTGCGGTCGAAGGCGAGCGTTCCGAGGCCGAACACCTGGGCAGGAAAGCGGCCCGGCTGCTGCTGGATCAGGGCGGGCAAAGGATTCTGTCACAGGTTTGACTCGTCTCGCGTCAACCGGGCGGCTGGGTCTGGACATTGGCCGGTAACTGTGCCAGAGTGACCTAAAAGGTGGACAGGGGTTGATAACGATTTGCTTTCCGGGCGTCACCCACGGTTCAATTTGTCGAGGTGCGTCCCCCTACTGCCAACGCCAACACGCAAGCCCCCAGCACTTTGGCAAGTTGTGCCAGACGCCCGGAATCCCATTCAAGAGCCTGCCGGCAACCACCGGCGGGCTCTTTTGCTTTTCCCCTTTGATATTCAAGCGCTGATTCGGAGTAATGTGATGCCAAAAAAGCCTCTTGTCCTCATTACCCGCACTCGCCCCGCAGCAAAAAAGCTGGCAGACAAGGTGGTCGAACGCGGTTTCGAGGCGTGGGAATGCCCGCCATTTCAGCTTGAGCCGCCGCTGGATCCCGCAGCGGTCGCCGATGATCTGTCCACCCTGCTGCCGGCCGACAGGGTCATTTTGACCAGCCATGAAGCCGTCCGGCAGGCGGTTGCCCTGGTGGGCACCGAAAAGCTCGGGCGGGCGCTGCTCATTGTCCCCGGTCAGGGAACCGCCGAGGTGGCCCGGAAGCTGGGTCTCAAGGATGTTTTTTATCCGGAACGCCACGGCACCAGCGAAGCCATGCTGGCCATGCCCGAGCTTCGGGACGTGGACGGTCTGGACATTCTGATTCTGGCCGCCGCCGGCGGGCGTGGGCTGATGGGCCGGGCGCTCGATCGCCGCGGCGCGCTGGTTGAACGCATCCATGTCTACAGGCGCGTTCCCTGCGATCTTCCCGAAGGCACATCCGAACGCATTCTCGAGGCGGAATCGCTGGCAATTCTCGGGGCCAGCCTGGAGTCGGTGACCGGGCTGCTTGAGCGGCTGTCCGATGAGGCTGCCCAAAAGGTTCGCCAGTCGCCAATCATTGTTCCTTCACAGCGCATTGCAGCCCGCGCAGTCGAGCTTGGCTGCACGCATTGCATTGTGGCCGCCGGTGCCTCCGATGATTTCATGCTCAAGGAGCTGGAGCATTTGTAAGTGAAATCCGGCGTTGGCCGTGTAGAATTGACTGTATCTTGGCGGCAACCCGGTCAGTGGACAGGACATGGACGAACAGGAAGACACGCACAACCCGGAAGAGCACGACTCCGATCCGGCCAATGAATCGGCAGAGCACGGTTCTGAATCCGCTTTATCTGCACAAAACGCAGCTCCGAAGGCTTCCAGAAGGGCGGGCGTCGGTATTGCCTGGCTGGCAATTCTTCTGGCGCTTGGCGCCGGCGGCCTTTCCGGCTGGCTGTGGTGGCAGGACTGGCGAGGTGAACAGCCCCCGCAGTCTCCAGACCCGGCTTTCAAGGCCCGGGTTGCAGTACTCGAAGAGGACCTGCGTTCTCAGTCCATGGCAATCGAGAAGCTGCAGGATGAGACGGAGCGGCTTGGTGCATCTGTTGACAAGGCAGTTGCCGAAGCGCCACAGGCGCTTGATGAACGCCTGACTGTTCTGGAAGAGCGTCATGACGAGCTTGGTGAGACCATCGGCGAATATCATGACAACAGCCTTGACAGCACCGAGCTGGAATCAAGGTTTGAAGAAATTTCGCGGGCCGGCGAGCAGACCAACGAGCGCATAAGCAGTCTTTCCAAAGACCTGGACAAGCTGACTTCCGCCGTGGACAGGCTGGAGTCCCGAATTGCGGAAAATGAGGCGGCGACTCCAAGCAGCACTGGCATTGACCGCCAGCTTGCCGATGCCCGCTTTCAGCTGCTGCTTCTTGAAACAGCGGCCCTGCTTGAGCTTGGCCAGACCCATGCCGGCTCCGGTGCCGGCTATTCTGCCGCCATCACCCACTACGAGCGCGCCCGCTCCTTGCTTCAGGACGCCAGCGACAGCCGCCTGTCCAGCGTCCTGGGATCTGTATCCGCCGAGCTGACCAGCCTGCGTGAAGCCAGGCAGCCGGACTGGACAACCGTGATTGCCGAAGTGGCTGCGCTTGAGGCGGAAGTTTCCGCCTGGCCCCTGGTCGGCAGCCGCGTGCGCCCATCTGAAGAGCCGAAGGTGGACGATGCTGAAGAAAAAGGTTTTGCCAGCGGCCTCAAGCGGACGCTTGGCAGCCTGGTGCGCGTAACACCGCGCGCCAGCGCGCCGCTGAGCGAGGCCGCCGAGGAGAGTCTGCGCGAGCGCCTGCGCCTTCATCTGGCTGCGGTCCAGGCGGCGGCCGCCCGCCATGACCGGCCCGCGCTGGCCGCCAGCGCGGGTGCGGCCGGCGCAATGGTCCGCGAACAGTTTGACACCGGCAGCCGGTCGGTGGCCGACGCGCTGGACAGGCTTTCGGATCTGGTGGACCTGGCGGACCAGTCTGCATCATCGCTTCCGGATCTGGGCGCGGCGCTGGCCGAAGTTAGGCGCAAGCTGGGTGAATCGTGAAACGCCTGATTGTTGTTGCAGCCGTAGCAGTCGCTCTTCTTGCAACGGCGCTGCTGGCACCCGTGCTGGTCGAGGATCCGGGTCATGTTCAGCTTGAGTTTCTGGGCTGGCGCCTGGAAATGTCGGTGCTGGTGCTGGTTGGGGGCGTATTGCTCGTCTGGTTCGCCCTGTCTTTGTTGACGGGCCTGCTGCGGCTGCCTGGAAAAGCCGTGAGAAAAGCGCGTGAAAGTCGCGCGCGCAAACAGCTGGAGAAAGGATTTTTGGCGCTGACCGAGGGCGATTGGCAGGGGGCCGAACGCTCGCTGCAAAAATCGCTGGCCTACAGGCGCTCAACGGCCGGGTATCTGGCCGCGGCGCGCGCTGCGCAGGGGCAGGGTGATGATGCTGGTCGCGACCGGTGGCTTGCCCAGGCCGGGAAAAGTGCTGGTCGCCGCCGGTTTGTTGCCGGACTTGCGCGCGCCCGCCTGCTGGCAGCCGAAGGAAGAGTCGACGAGGCGGTGCCCGTTCTGGAAAAACTTCACTTGCGCAAACCCCGGCATACCGGGGTGCTGCGGCTGCTGTTGGAAAATTACCAGCAGCTGGCGCGCTGGCGCGACCTGCGGCTGCTGGTGCCCGCGCTCAGGCGTGCAGGCGTGGTGGATCGCGATCGTGCCACCGGGCTTGCCGCCTTTGCTGCCCAGCATGAGCTTGCGCAAAGCCTGGATATTGACGATCTGGAAAGCAGCTGGAAGGAGCTTCCGCGCAAGCTGCGCCAGCGGCGCGAGCTGGTTTTGGCCTATGCGGGCCGGGCCAGCGAACTGGGACGCACAGCGCGCGCTTCGAGCGTTCTTGAGCGCCAGCTTGGCAGCGCGCCCGATGACGAGCTTTTGGCCCTGTATGCGGCCACCGACAGCGAAGAGCGGGCCCACCGCATCAGTCGTTGTGAAAAATGGCTGCAGGCACACCCCGATCACATCGGGCTGCGCAAGACTTTGGGTCTGCTTTATCTTGACGACCGCCAGTACGAGCGCGCCCGGGAATGCCTTGAGCACGTGGTCAGGCACCAGCCCGACAGCCGCAGCTATGCTGCGTTGGGCCGCATTCTGGACCGTGAGGGGCAGCTGGAAGCGGCCGCCCAGTGCTACAGAAACGCGCTGCGGCTCAAAAGCGGGCGCGGCGCCGAACCCCTGCCGAGTCTGCCCGGGCCGAGTGCTTCCCGGGGTTCAACGTCAGCCGACCCCGGCTGAATCGCCCCGGCCTGCAAACGCTGCGCCGGCGTGGTCTGCCGGCACCAGCCAGTGCGTCGAAAAAAGCCGGTTCGGGTCATACCATACGCCGTCGGAGTGGAGGCCGGCCTGGCTGGCGAGCTGTGCAAATGAATCGGCCGTGTATTTGTAGCTGCTTTCGGTGTGTATGGATTCGCCCGGCTTGAAATCAAAGCGTCTGTCGTCGATGACTATGCCCGTGTCGCGAGTGGCGACAAGGTGCATTTCAATGCGCTTGTGTTCATCATTCCAGCGCGCTTCGTGCCTGAAGGCGTCGATGTCCACCTCGGCGTTTATCTCGCGCTTCAGCCGCGTCAGCAGGTTCAGGTTGAAGGCAGCCGTCACGCCCTCCGAATCGTCATAGGCGGCAATCAGCTGGTGTCGGGACTTGATCAGGTCTATGCCGACAATCAGGGCGCCGTCTGTGCCCATCATGTTGCGCAGTCGCCTCATGAATTCCACGGCGTCGGGTGGGTCAAAATTGCCGATGGTCGAGCCGGGGAAATAGACAACGCGACGCCGGGCCGGGGGTTCCAGCCGCAGATCCGCCTTGGGTATGGGGGCCGTGTAGTCGGCTTCCAGGGGGTGTATGAGCAGGTCTGGAAAGGCTTTTGACAGG
>DATGTG010000043.1:0-11063 GCA_035301965.1 Wenzhouxiangella sp.
GCCGCTGGCAGCCAGATCAACTGCAAGGCCGGCATCGCTGCTGGCGGTAATATCGCTGGTTTCACCAACTTCAATACTGGTCGGATCGGCGCTGATGCTGAGCGTTTGGCTTGCATAGTCTGCAGTGCAGGCATCGGCTGCGGTATCCGCACCGCCGTTTTCACCCTTGCAGCCCCACTGCCATTGATCATCGCTTCCGGTCACAGACATCGCCGAGCCGGCGCTGCACAGATTGGCAGCGGGTTCGGTGGCACTGGCCGCGCCATCGGCACTGCCGCAAGCACCGTCCAAAGGATCAAAAGACTGTCCGCCGCGCACGGCCCGAACCCTGAGGTAGCTGCTGCGGTCGCTGTCGTAGGAAACGCCATCGCCGAAGTACACGCTCCACGCGCCGCTCGAATCGAAGGCATTCGGCGAGGCCGACCAGAAATGCGAAGACGGGGTATTCGGGAAGATATCCGTGTTGATCGCAGGACCGTAGGTGCAATCTTCCACCAGCGATTCCAGTTCATTGATGTTAGGCAAGCGCCAATCCTCATGACCGGCGTCGGTCAGGGTCAGCACATGGTTGAGCGCATCAGCCCAGTTAAAGATACTGGCACTGCCGGTGCAGGTGCTGCCGTTCCAGCTTTGCCCTTCGCTGCAGTGCTTCCACATCAGGCCGGTGCGTGTATCGGTAACCGTGCCATCAGCATGAACGTCGTACACGCTGTCAGGGTTGGTGGGTGGAAAATTATTCTTACACTGCACCGCGTATACGCTGCCAAATGCCAGCGCACTCAGCAAGGTAATAAGACAAATGATTAAAATGCGCATGATGAGCTCCTTGCAAACAACGAGGGAAAGCGCGCCCTTACGGGTAGAAATGAATGAGATGGTTTGGGTTCGGATTCGGGGCTGAAGCCCCTCCTGCGGCTGCACCATTTACCGGTCGATCCTTCTGTAGGAGCGGCTTTAGCCGCGAACAACCCCGCACCAGAACCAAATTCCTCGCCAAACCATTCGGGGCTGAAGCCCCTCCTACGGTTCCTTTTGCAGAGCTTCAGAATATTCCTACCAATTTGTGTGGGAGCGGCTTTAGCCGCAAACAACCCCGCATCAGAACCAAATTCCTCGCCAAACCATTCGGGGCTGAAGCCCCTCCTGCGGTCCCTTTTGCAGAGCTTCAGAATATTCCTACCAATTTGTGTGGGAGCGTCTTTAGCCGCGAACGCCGTCACCTTGCTAACATCCATACCATGCCACACGCCCACAGCCATCGCTTGCGTACCCACCGCTTCTCCCGGGTCGGGCGCGGCTATCTGCTCACCACGGTAACGCGCAATCGCGCCCCGGTCTTTCGCGACTTTGCCTCCGCGCGCCTCGCCATTGCCGAGCTTCGCACCTGTGACACTATCGGCCTTTCCAGCACGCTGGCCTACGTGCTGATGCCCGATCATCTCCACTGGCTCGTACAGCTGCGGGCCGGCACCCTGTCTGACTTGATGCGACGCTTTAAATCCTGCAGTGCCGCGTCTGTCAACCACTCGCGTGGCAGCCAGGGGCAAGCGCTGTGGCAACCCGGCTTTCACGATCGAGCTGTGCGAGATGGCCAAGACCCGCGCACAATCGCCCGATATATCATCGAGAACCCGCTGCGGGCCGGTCTGGCTGATTCCATTGGTGATTATCCCCATTGGGATGTCCTTTGGTTGTGAGCCTGTTGGTTCGCCAAAGGCATTTGTGGGAGCGGCTTTTGTGGGAGCGGCTTCAGCCGCGAACAACCCCGCCTTGAAACCAAATCCTTCGCCAAACCATTCGGGGCTTAAGCCCCTCCTACGATTGCACGATTCATTACCCCAAAAAACCAAATTACTGTCCGCCGCGCACGGCCCGAACCCTGCGGCCGTAGCTGCGGTTGTTGCTGCCGGAATCGCCATAGTTGAAGCGCACGTCCCACGCGCTGTTCGAATTGTTGGCATACGGCGAGGCCGACCAGAAATACGAAGACGGCGTGTTAGGGAAATAATCCGGATCGATGCTGGGGTCATAGCGCCCGCTATCAACAATACTCAGCAGCTCTTTGCGACTCGGCAGGCGCCAGTCGCTGTGACCGCACAAGCCTTGGGCGTTGACGTCCTCTATGAACTTTTCCGTATCGCAGCGGCCCGATGCATGGCAGCTGCCACCAGCTTCCTCACCGGGATTGCCGTCCGGGCTGTTGCTGTCGTACCAGGTGTAGGTGTGGTCCTGACTGCGCAGACCGCCATCATCGGTTTTGACTTCCCAGATCAGGCCGGTGACGTTGTCGCGGGTGCAGGCCCAGTCGTCGGGGCCGCTGTCCAACTGGGCGCTGGCTGGAAGATCATTGCCGGTGTTGGATATTTTGGTGTAATCAAATCCGTTTTCCACGCCATTATTGGGCGTGCTGGCGCCGATTTTAATCAATTCGCCGTCGCGGGCCGCCTGGTCACGGCCGTATTGGCAGTCCTGCCCTTCGGGGTGATCCGGGTTGGTGCCTGCTTCGCAGGTGGTGGCATTGCCATCCAGAGCGTCACCGCTCCAGGTGATGCCGGTGTCATTCAGGGGCTGTGTCTGGGCGTGTGAGGCAAAAGGCACGGCAAGGCAGGCCGCAGCGGCCAGGATCAAAAAGCGCATAAGGGGCTCCTTGGTGAAAGGCAAAAATGCAGCGCCCGCAAGCAGCGGGGCCTGCGGGCGGGTGAAGGTATATGAGGAATGGGGAATTGCTGTTGGAAAGAAGTGATACGCGGCTGCAGCCGGCGCAGTGCAGCGACCACCCTGCCGGCCCACAACGCAGCGGCGTGAAAAGCCGCTCGAGAACGCTTGTCTGGGGCAGGCAGGCAAAGCCTGTCAGTGTTTACTGTCGTTGCGCGCGCGGATGCGGGTTTCGTGTGCATTAAAACTTCCTGATGCTTCGGGCTCAGCCCGAACCGCTCGTTCCTTGACCCCGGGCGAACAGCTCCATGACTTGGGGCAGACCCTGGTTGTGATTCATCATGGCTGTGATTCGCTGATCCCCCTGAGTGTCAGGATGCGGCGCTGTCGCACATAACAGCCTGATCGAGCGCCACTTTTTGGCAAACCGTACAGCAAAATGCGATGCTGCGCAAGCTGAATCACTCGGTGCCAACCGAATACTGCAGAGTTATTGTTGTGCTGCTCAGCCTGACCCAATCAATTCACAATTCCAATTCGCCATTCCAATTCTCAACTGGGCATTTGCCGATTCACGGCTTTTGCCGCTGATCCGGAATCGCTGCCGGCCCTCCAAAAGCGCCGCGCCAGTGCTAAAGTAAATCCCTCACTTGCACCTGCGGAGCCGTCATGAGTCAGTCTTCTCCCGTTACCGCTGTTGTTGGCACCGGCCCCGGGCTGGGGGCGGCGCTGGCGGCGCGTTTTGCCGAGGGTGGGCATCGGCTGGCCTTGCTGTCGCGCTCGGCCGGCAGTCGGGATCCCGTGATTGAGAACATTCGCGCCGGGGGCGGGCAGGCCAGCGGGTTTGCATGCGATGTGACCAGCGAGGAATCCGTGGCGGATGCGTTCGGGCGGGTTCGTGATGAGCTGGGGCATCCGCAGGTTCTGATTTACAACGCCGGGCTGTTTCAGCTGGGCGGCGTGCTGGAGCTGTCGGCCGATGCGTTTGAAAACGCCTGGAAAGTGAACTGCATGGGCGCGTTTCTGGCGGCGCGAGAGGTGTTGCCGGCCATGGTGAAAAACGGGGCCGGCTCGATTTTGCTGACCGGCGCCACGGCGGCGCTGCGCGGCGGCGCGGGGTTTGCGGGGCTGGCGGTGGGCAAGTTTGGCCTGCGCGCCCTGTCGCAAAGCCTGGCGCGGGAGTTTGGCCCGCAGGGTGTTCATGTCGCCCATGTGGTGATTGACGGGCAGATTGATTCCGAGCGCACCCGCCGGCGCGATCCGTCGCGGCCGGATGATTCCTATCTTGATCCGTCTGCCATTGCCGACACGTTCTGGCAGCTTCATTCCCAGCCCCGGTCGGCGTGGGCGCAGGAGCTGGATTTGCGTCCGCATATTGAAAAATTCTGAGGAGGCCGCGATGAGCAATCACACCTGGCGGGCCGCCCCGCTGCACTGGGGGCACGGGCCCGACATTCTCGAAGTCTTTATTGAACCCACCTGCCCTTTTTGCGTGCGTGCGCTGAAGAAAATGCATCCGCTGCTCGAACGCGTGGGCGAGGATCGCCTGACCATCAAGCTGCGCCTTCACCAGCAGCCGTGGCATTTGTATTCGGCCGTGGTGACGCGCTGCATCATTGCGGCCAGCACGCTTGAAAACGGCCGCGACCGGGCCTGGAAGGTGATTGAGGCGGTCATGGGCCACCGCGAGGAATTCGTGTTTAAAAATCACGCCACCGGCCCCAACCGGCAGACCACGCCCGATGAGGTGATTGCCCGGCTGGAAAAGCTCAGCGGCGTGGAGCTGGCCGCGGCGTTTGACATTCCCGACCTGGATGACGAGGCCAAGTGGCACGCCAAATACTCGCGCCAGAACGGCATTCACGTGTCGCCCACGTTCATTCTCAACGGGCTGATTCAGCCGCAGATGGGCAGCGGCGATGCCGTGGAGGACTGGGCCGACATCATTGCCGCCAGCCAGCCGCGCTGAACGCGAATCCGCGCCGGCAGAGTTTGCCTGCGCGCACATTTTGGCTCGCCATTGCGGCCGGCCCTGCAGTTATGATGTAGGCTTGCGAGCCAGGGGCTGCGCCACACACAAGGGCATTGTGCTCAACCATGTTTTTCATCTTCATGCTGACTCGCCGCGACCGCACGGTCGATAATGCCCTGGAGCTGGTTGACGAGGCCGCGGCGCTGGGCATTGGGTACATCGGTTTCAAGGACGTTGGCGCCAGCGACAAAACCCTGGCCATGCTCAGCCGGCGCATTCAGGCTGCCGGCGCAAAAAGCGTGATGGAAATGGTGGATGCCACGCCCGGGGCCAGCGCCGCAAGCGCCCGCCTGGCGGCGGACATCGGCGTTGACTGTCTGCTGGGCGGCCATGACGCGGACGCTCTTTTGCCGCTGCTTGAAAACACCGGCATTGACTATTTTCCGAGCGCCGGGCGACCCGCCGGCCGACCGGCCACGCTGGACGCCACGCCCGAGGAAATTGCCGCCGACTGCCGGCGCGCGGTGGCGCTGGGCTGCGCCGGCGTCAACCTGCTGGCCTACCGCTCGCGCCGGGCCCGGCCGCTGGCGCTGATTGAAGCGGCCCGCGCGGCGCTGGGCAACAGCGGCCGGCTGATTGTGGCCGGCAGCATTTCCGACGCGGACACCGTGCGCGAGCTGCGCGCCGCCGGCGTGGACGGCTTTACCATCGGCACGGCCGTGGTTGACGGCCGGTTTGATGCGGACGGGCGCTCGCTTACGGATCAGCTTGAGGCGGTGCTGGCGGCGAGCCGGAACCCGCTGGCCTGACCTGCGGCTTGAGCCGCACATACAGCTGCTTTCTGACCTGCGCGATGCGCTCGCCCGATTTTGTCGTGACGTCGACTTCAAACCAGCGCAGCACCTTGTCGCCGCCGGTGGCCCTGGCTCGGGCGTGCTCATCAGCTGGGACAGCACCGGCGTCGATGGCTTCAGCGCCGATGATCCTTGTCATGGATCATCAGTTTCAACCTGGAGGCCTTTCCATAAAAGCATAGATTCTGATCATGCTGAAACTCCTTGGTCAGCCCAGACTTTCAAGCTGGATTTGACGCGCAAGCTCTTGTCAAATACTGGAGAGGAAGTCCTCCAGCCAGGCAAAACGGACATGCTCTTGCTCCAGACGCAAACGACAAGCCAGGCGATCGTCGCGCAAGGCTTGATACAGCGACTGTTCTTCGTCATCCAAGTGATTGAGCGTGCCGACGAATCGATGGTCTGTCGGCTCCTGGCCCCATAGCTCACGATGTCCATCCAGAGTTGCGCGATCCATCAGGAATGATCGTGCCTGGGGCAGGTAATGACGCAAGCGGTTGAGGATGGCGAAACCGTGGGTGTCGATATCGCCCCAGTACCAGCAGCGTGCGCGTGCCAGCCAGTCCACCCCGGCCAGTCGTTCCAGGCCGTAGCCCAGGCCGAAAATGACGATTGAGCGCGGGTGCTTAGGAAAAGCCAGGCCGTTGATCTCGTTTTCGGTGATGAAAACCTCCTCGACCGGCAGATTCAACCGCGTGAACTCGGGCGTTGGCACCGACAGATCGGTCAGGCCGACAAGCGCCAGCGCCGGGTCGAGAATGCGAAAGCGCACCAGCACCGGGCGGCTTGCCAGCCCGAAACGCCGGTTGAAATTACGCGCACCTGTTGCGCTGGTGTCAATCGCTTCCTCGGGCAGGGTCGCGTCGAGCAGCTCGCCGATTAACCCGCGCCGGGCCTGTATGAACTTGGTGTCCACGCCGGGGATGTCAAGCTGGCGCAGGTAGGTGCCAGGGCGCGGATGGCGGCGAAAGTAGTGCAGCACTGCTTTCAGCCGCTGCCAATCTTCGGCACGGCGCAGAGCCTCGAGCGGGCGCCGGATCAGCCAGCCGCGCAGGTCGGGAAATTCATCGAGCAGATCGGCGGCCAGGGCGTCGAACTGGCGTGCCTGGCTAGTCTTGCCGATCAGTCGCAAGGCGTCATCGGCAGTGGGCACGATGACGGCGCCGGGCAGCTCGTTGCGACCCAGGGTGCGATGGTTGATGGTGCGCCACTGGATTTCGTAGCCGTGGCCGCGCCGTTTTCTTGCCTGTCCACTCAGCTCGCTTACCCAGTCGCGAACAGCACCGAAGCGATCGGCAAGATCGCGCGAGACGGGCTTGCGCAGGCGCAGCCTGAGCGGGAACAACGCGCGCTCGGGGTCCAGGCGCTCGGCCAGCAACCGGCCCGAGTTCCAGTGCTTTTGCACTTGGGCGATGAGGTCTTTCGAAGTGGACCAGCCGTTCACGGTGCCGGTGTCGGAGAAGGCGCCTTTCGCGCTGCTTTTTCTTTGCGGTATTCCTCGATGCCGAGGTTGCGCAGCATCGATTGCCGACCATCGGGGTTGTGGACAAAGCCGACGCTGGCCACGAAGGGCTCGATGATGTGGATCTTTTGCAACGGCGTGACGATCAGAAGTTGAAGATTGAGTCGGCCGAACAGTTCCAGTCCGTAACGGGCCGACTCATCGGAACCGCGTCCAAAGGCTTCATCGATAACCACAAAACGGAACGAGCGCGAACGCTTTTCGCCCCACTGAAGCCCAAACTGATAGGCCAGGCTGGCGGCCAGTACGGTGTAGGCCAGCTTTTCCTTCTGACCGCCGGACTTGCCGGCCGAGTCGGCGTAGTGCTCATGTTCGCTATCGTCCTCGCGCCAGCGCTCGGAAGCCGAGAACACGAACCAGTTGCGCACGTCGGTAACCTTGCGCGTCCAGCGCCGGTCAAGCTCGGCCGAGCCTTCGCGTCCTCGAAAGCGGTCAATGATGTCGCGCACCTGCAGAAACTTTTGCTCCGAGTACTGAGCGTCTTCCGAGCCGGTAATGGCGCCCACGGTACAGCTGCGCAACTTCTGCTGAAACTCACGCACATCGGCATCGGTGGTGGTCTCTGCCATCAGTCGAATGTAACGGCCTTTTTCGTAATCAATTTCATGAAGCGAAAGGTTGATGGTCTCGATGCGCTCACGGATCTGTTCGCGCTCGCGATGCAGCAAGGCCTGAAATCCGGCCACTTCGCGAATGGTATTTTCGTTGAGCAGTTCTTTAAAGCGCATTTCGAAACGTGGAAGATCATCGCTTTGCAGGCTAACGAGCAGGCGGCGGTATTCACCGGCAGCCGCCACACTGATATCGGCCTCACTCGCCTGCTGCGGCCAACGATGATGAAAATCCTGCATGCCGCGGATGATGCGGTCGTTAAGCCGGCTGATGGCCTTGACCTCGCGATCAATGCCCGCCGTCAGCCATGCTCTGAACTCGCGATGGCGCGCCTCGATGCCATTAAGGTTGATGGCTTGTTCACCCAAAGCGTCACTGCGCAGCGCAGCCAGTTGATCAAACCATCGCATACGCTCGGCTTCATCAAGCTCTGCAAGCAGCCCCTGCGACTCAAGCTGATCCTCCCTGGCGCTTCGGGCACGTTCTTCAGCGGTGTTGAGCTGTTTCTGACGCTGCTCCAAACGGCTTTCGGTCTCTTCACTTTTGGCTTCCACCTTGTCGAGCTGCTCGCGCAGAGCTTTGAGAACGTCCGATTCTTCACGCAAGGTGCGTGATTCGGCCTTCAACTCATTGATGCGGACGGTCGGCTCCTGCCAGTTGAGCCGCTGGAAGTCCTCGAACATCTCCAGCCGGCTGATGTTGCCCAGACGCTCGCCAAGCTCCCTGAGCTGCCCGTCGAGCCCGGCGATGGCCTCAGCGGCCTTTTGAATGCGCTTTTCGAGCCCGTGACGCCGGGCTGTCAGAGCACGAATCTTGCTCTCGTTGCTCCAGCCCAAAACGTAGCGGGTGCGATCGTCGATGGCATGGCGATCGTCCTTTTCATGACGAGCACCGCCGCTCTTGACCTGACCAGCGCGGGTAATGGCCCGTGTTTCGCGCTGGAAGCGATCCATATCTGCGCAGCAGACGTGATCGAAGCGGCGGTTGAGCTCGCGCTCCAGCCAGGCATAGAAGCCGCTGTCATGTCGAATTTCAAGCTTGCGGCTGAGCGCATCGGGGTGCGGGCCATCGTGGCGGATGGCCCGGGCTTCGCGGACGCGATAGTAGACCAGTCGACCGCGCAGGCGGGTAGCGTCGACCCACTCGGCCACCGACCGGTAGTGTTCATCCGGCACCAGCAGCGAGAGGGCAAAGCCGTGCAGCAGGCGCTCGATGGCGCCTTCCCAGTCCTGCGCATCATCACGTACCTGGATCAGCTCGCCGGCGAAAGGCAGATCACTGGGCGCAAGACCCAGCGCCTTGCACAGCTTTTCGCGCAGCGCCAGCATGGCCGCCGGCAGGTTGGAACGACGCGCATTCAGAGAAGTCAATTCGGTGTCGATTTCCGCATGCTGAGCGCGCAGTTCGCGCACAGTTACCGAATGATCGGTGCGCTCGTTTTGGTGCCCTGCCTGCTGACCTTCAGCCTGCTCGCGCAGTCCCGGCAGCGCGTTGCGGTTGTCGCGGAAGATGTCGGCATTGAGCGCATCTGACAACCCCAGGTGTTCGGTCAATGCCTGGTAACGTTCGGCCTCCCGGCGGCGTTCAGTCTTTCTGGTCCGGAGGCGCCCGATTTCTTCGCTGATACGCTCAAGCCGGTCGCCGCCGTTGTCGGCAATCGCCTGGCGCAGCTCATCGCGCTGCTGACGCTGCTGTGTGCGGCGTCGCTTGAGTTCTTCAACCTTGTTGCCCATCCTGGCCTGTTCTTGAGCCAGGTCCTCGAGCCGACGTTCAAGCAGTTCAATTTTAAGGCTGGCAAACCAGGGGATGAGCGCATCACGGCAACCGCGCAGTTGTTCAACCTGTGCGCTGCGGCTTGCGTAGTCATCCGCATCATTTACAACCGGCACAAGCGCCTCGATCTGGGCGCGCGCCTTGAGCACGGCTTCATGCGATCGGTTGAGGTCTTCAAAGTGACGAATCAGCTCAGCGATACGCCGCTCCGTATCGGCGGCCTGCAGCATGTGCTCGCGCACAAACTCTGTCAGATTGCCAACTGATTTCATTGATACCGTCTGGTTGAACAGTTCCAGCGCCTGCTCGCTGCCAATGCCGAGCTTGCGTCGCAAACTGGCGCCATAGGCCGGGAAGGCGTTGTGTAATTCAACATGATCGAGGCCGCGCAGACGCTTGCGCAGGTCCTTGAGCTCAGAGCCGAAGCCGGAAAAGTGCTCTGCGATCGAAAGTGGTCGGTCGGCGGTAATATAGAAACGCTCGGGCTGGCCCCGGCTGTCGCTGATCCAAAACACCTGGGCCAGACAAACGTGGCGATCGAAACCCTCGTTGTAGAAGTGGCCAAGAATGACCGAGTAGCTGTTGTGATCACGTAATGCCACCGGCCTCGCCGATAGGCCGGCCTCGCCACGCTCGGACTTGTAATGACCAAGGACATAGGATCTTAGCGTGCGTTCGCGAGATTCAGCCCCAGCGGCCTTGTTATAGGTGATGCGCTGGGCTGGCACCAACAAGGTGGTGACGGCATCCACCAGGGTGGATTTGCCCGAGCCGATATCACCGGTGACCAGGCAGTTGCTGCCATCAGGCGTCAGCCGCCAGATCTGGCGATCAAATGTGCCCCAATTAAGCAGCTCCACCCGATGCAGTCGATAACCGGCGCGGGCGTCGTCAGATGCAAAGTCCAGTGCCAGTTCTTCCACGGTGTCAGCCTTGTGTGACATGCTCAGCATACTCGCCGAGGCGGGCATCAAGCTCGGCAAGCCACTGTGCGTCGACGTAAGCTTTGAGAATACGCCGAACTTCGTATCTGTTGCTTCTATCCTGATTGCCCTGGGTCCTGAGCTTGCGCAGAAAACCCATCTCCACCGCTTTGTTGATGTCCATTCCAACGCGATCCATCAACTTCGCCTCATTGGCAGAGTCGGGCAGAAACAGACGGACAAGGTCAGCGATTTCATCGCGCGAAAGTACCAGTCGCACATCGCCGCCAACAGCGTCATGTTCAGCCAGTTTCTTGCGCAGCAGAGCCAGCAGCAAGCTGACCGGATAGCTCAGCTGACGACGTGCCATCAGCCGCGGCAATTCGATGTCCTGCTCCTCGTGCACTTTCTGTCGAAGAAAGGCATATCCCTCGGACTCATCAACAATCAGGTCCAGTCCAAGCACTGCTACGTGATCAGTGATGGCGCCCTGACGCTCAAGCAGATTCTGCCAGTTGTCAGGCGTCTGGTCGGCATAGACCACTCCCTTGAACAGGGCAATCAACGGCCGTGAAATGCGGAGATCCAGTGCAAGATTGGTGCTTTCTTCAATCATCGTGAAAATATTACCAGAGGCAGTCGAGCTCGTCGCCGGCGCCCATCGCTCTGAACCCAGTTGATAACCTCGATACGCTGCTCATCAACCGTGGCACTGCTGTCGTCAGTGGCAATGGCCAGATAGGTGACCAGCT
>DATGTG010000044.1:0-9390 GCA_035301965.1 Wenzhouxiangella sp.
TCCTCGGCGGTGATATAGCGGCCGTTGAGCGATTCAATGAACTGGCCCATGGCACGGAACAGCGCTTCGGACTTGTCCTGGCGGGAGTCGCCAATGATGACGGCCTTGCCGCCGCCCAGGTTGAGGCCGGAGACAGCCGCCTTGTAGGTCATGCCCTTTGACAGGCGCAGAACGTCTTCCAGCGCTTCCTGCTCGCTGGCATAGGGCCACATGCGCATGCCGCCCAGGGCCGGACCCAGCGTGGTGTTGTGAATGGCGATGATGGCCTTGAGCCCGGCGTCCTTGTTGTGACAGAAGACGACCTGCTCGTGCTCGCTGGTGTGCATGGTTTCAAAAAGATTCATTGACTGTCCTCCAAAGCCGGCGCCCTTGTCTGCAGCGCAGGCGGTTGGGCCAGTTCCCCCAAAACTGGCCAGAAATGTGTCTGGCGATCCAAAACGTCGGCGCAAGCCTGACGCTGTACGAACCTCGCCCATGGTGCACTGACAGGCGAGTCAGCCGGTTATTTTAAACTGAAGCGGGCGGGCATGTCAGCCTGACTTGGAAACGGGCCGTCAGACGTTCAGGCCGTAAGAGCCGTTTCAGCCGGCCAGCGCGCGCAGCAGAAGGAAGAACACCACGGCCAGTCCGGCACCGGCCGGGATGGTGACCACCCACGACATGAAGATGGAGCTGACGGTTCTCAGATTGATGGCGGCAATTCCGCGCGCCAGGCCGACGCCCAAAATGGCGCCCACCACGGTGTGGGTGGTTGAAATGGGCAATCCGGTGCCCGATGCCAGAACAATGGTGGCGGCCGACGCCAGTCCGGCGGCAAAACCTCGGCTGGGTGTCAGCGCGGTGATGTTCGACCCCACGGTGGCGATGACCTTGTGCCCGTAGGTGGCCAGCCCAATGACGATGCCAATGCCGCCCATGACCAGAATCCAGACGGGAACGATGGCCTGCTGCTCGACGCTGCCGCTGCCGGCCACGCTGATGACGGCGGCCACCGGCCCGATGGCGTTGGCTACATCGTTTGAGCCGTGCGCAAAGGCCATGGCGCAGGCCGTAACAACCATCAGGATGGTGAAAACCCGCTCGATGGTGTGGTAGACCAGATTGCTGTCATCTATTTCGACATCCGGTATGCGCAGCATAAACAGCGAGCCGCAAAAGGTGACCAGGGCGCCAACGGCACAGGCAAGAATGCCGGACTGCAGGGTGGTCAGGTGGATATCAATGTGCTTGAGCCCCTTGCCGACGGTGACCAAAGCCATGAAAAATCCGGTCAGAAACAGGTAGACCGGCACATAGCGGCGGGCCTGCCGGAGCGGATTGTCGTGTTCGAAGACCAGTCTTTGCACGCTGGTAAACAACAGCCAGGCAAGAATGCCGGCCAGCAGCGGGCTGGTGACCCAGCTGGTAACGATTTTGGCCACCTGCATCCACTTGACGGCATGGACGCCAATGCCAATGGCGGCAAAACCGACCACGGCACCAACAATGGTGTGGGTGGTGGATACCGGCCAGCCCCGGGCCGACGCCACCAGGAGCCAGGTGCCGGCCGCCAGCAGGGAGGCCAGCATGCCAAACACCAGCAGCTCGGGCTGATCGGCCAGCAGGGAGGTGTCGACCAGCCCCTTGCGGATGGTGCTGGTAACGCCACCCCCGGCCAGAACAGCGCCGGCAAACTCGAAAATGGCCGCAATGACAATGGCTTGCCGAATGGTGATGGCGCGTGAGCCGACCGATGGCGCCATGGCGTTGGAGGCATCGTTGGCGCCGATGCCCCAGGCCATGAACAGCCCGAAGACTGTTGCCAGAACAATGTAGAAAGTCGCCAGTTCCATGCCTTGATGTTGGCTGGGCGGCTGTGACCGCTCCCGCTTAGCGGGCGATCATCAGGTGCAGCCGGCTCCCCACGCTTTGTGCCAGATCTCCAAGGTCGCCGGTCCAGTCCAGGATCCGGTACAGAAACATGACGTCTATGGGTGACAGCTCCTGTTCAATTTCAAACAGCTTCGCGCGCAGCTGAACCTGCAGGTCATCACTGTGATTTTCTATCAGATCGAGCTTTTCAATCATGGTCATGACCAGGTCCGTTTCGCTGCCGCCAAACCCGGATTCAAACAGCTCGTCGAGGCCCTTGACGGTTTTGTGCGCCTGGCCGACGGCATCCAGACAGCGGTCAATGAACCTCATGTAAAGAGTCTGCAGCGACTCGGGGATGACCATTTTCCGGCCCAGCATCAGCCCTGAAATGTCACGGGTCTTGTTGGCAATGCGATCCTGGACCGACAGCATTTCAAGTACGTCGGTGCGCGCCACCGGCATGAACAGGCTGCGCGGCATGTTGAGCCTGAGCTCACGCTTGAGATCATCGGCCTCGTGTTCAAGCTTGACGATGCGCTGACGGATTTCTGCTGCTTTTTCCCAGTCCCTGTTCTGCAGGGCCTGCACAAAGCCGGGCAGTTCGTGCGCGCATGCGGCCGCTTTTTCAAAATGCTGCTGCAGGGGGCGTACGGGCGACCGGCCAAAAAGGCGGGATATGTAACCGGTTGGATTCATGGTGATTGAATACCCGTGTTTCAGCAAAAAACTGGTTGGCAGGTTGATCGGCGCGAATTGTAGCAGCTTTAAAGGTTTGGCATGTTTGTGTCGCGGGGGGTATGCTACCGGCTGTACAGACAGTACAGGGGGCATTTTGGGCAGCTGTTCAATTGAGGGAGGTTGAACTTGAACAGGTTTAACAGATTCAGGCGCCTGTTCGGCGCGGGCCGGGCTGCCGACAGGCGTCGTCGCGGGCGGCGCTCAGCCCGTCCCGGCATCAGGGTGCTGGTTGTGGACGACTCGCGCACCATTGTAGCGGCGCTTACCCAGATGCTGGTTCAGAACGGTTTTGAAACGCTGTCGGCCGGTGATGCGGAAGCGGGGCTGGACATCGCTCTGGATGATCCGCCCGATCTGATTTTTCTGGATATTGTCTTGCCCGGCATGAGCGGTTTTGCCGCCCTGCGCAAGCTGCGAAGGCATCCGGCCACAAAGAGCGTGCCGGTCATCATGATCAGCGGCAACCCGCAGGCGGTGGAAAAGTTCTATCTGGAGCGGATAGGCGCCGATGGCTTCATGAAAAAACCGTTCGGGCGCTATGAGGTTTTTTCTCACATCGAACGACTGGTTTCCAATGGAGCCCTGCCCGAGCGCTGATTTACAATTGCATCTTTGAGTCACGCATGTGGTCGAGGCCGAATGGTGCCCAGTCTATGTCTGCCGCGCTGCAGGGCGCTGAACGCCGGTCGCCGGCTGGCTGTTGCTTTGTTGTTGAGTTTGGCTGCCGCCGGTGCCCACGCCACGGAATGGACGCTGGGCGGCGACTGGCGCGCAGACGTTTCGGCCAGCGAACGCGACGGCCGCAGCGGCGGGTACAGCAGCGCCACCACGCTCAAATCGCGGCTGCGCCTGTATGCGCGCCGCAATCTGTCGGCGCAGTGGCGCTTCGGCGCCCGACCGGCCACTCAGGCGATTTCCGACGGCAATGATTTTGGCTTTCGCGTTGACGGCTACCGCGCCACCGGCACCGGAACCGGCTATGGCGAGGTGCATCCCGACGAGCTTTATCTGCGCTGGGGCGGCAAAAACAGCCGGAACCGGCTGACCCTGGGACGTTTCCAGACCAGCTTCGGCCTGCCCATTGTGTCGAGCAAGAATCTTGACAGAAAGGACTCGTCCGGCATTGGCTGGACAGACGGCCTTTACTGGAGAAGCCAGCTGGCGGGCGGCTGGGAGAGCCATGCCATCGCGCAGCTCAACCATCGCAAGGGCACCGGCAACACCATTCGCGGCCCGCTGGACTTTTCCAGCAGCTCAAGCCGTGTCAGCGGTTATTTTGGCTTGCGTTCCACCGAGCGCGTTGGGCCCGTTTCGCTGCGCATGCTGTCACTGACCTGGATGCCCGATGCGCTTGCACCGTACGGAATTGCCGACGCGCGCCGCAGGGACTACGTGGTGGCCACCGTCAAGGCAGCGGCTGACTGGCCGCTGCCTTCGGGCCGTTTTGTGGCTGCCGGTGAATTTGGCTACGCCTTCAATCGTCCGTTTGCTGAAGCCGTACTGCTGGATGGCGAAGGGCAGGCCGGCGGTGAGTCCCTTCAGCTTGGCGCCAGCTGGTTTGACATGGCGCCGGGGCATCATCTGGGCCTGGTCTGGGGCCGGGCCCGGGCCGGCTGGCTGATTTCAAGCAAGCTGAAAAACAACGGCGACTTGTGGGAGCTGAGCTACAAATACGATCTGACGCAGGCCGTTGCCCTGTCCGTGCGCGCCCGGCTGCGCCAGGACGTGGAGCTGCAGGACGGAGCAGGGCAGCGTCGGCAGGATCGCGATGCCCGCCTGCGCGTCAGCTGGAAGTTTTGAGTCGGGGCGCACCTGTGTCCGCCATCACGCAGACGGTTACAATGATGGATTGTCTGTAATGCAACCGAGTCATTTTTATGAGCCAGATCGCCAAAACAGCTGAAGTCCCGGCTGAAACTGTTGCCGTCAGTCCGCCGCTGCGGGTGGTGACTGCGGCCAGTCTTTTTGACGGACATGATGCGGCCATCAATCTGATGCGCCGGCTGATCCAGTCGCAGGGCTGCGAGGTCATTCACCTGGGCCACAACCGCTCGGTGGCCGAAATTGTGCGCGCGGCCATCTGCGAAGATGCCGATGCCATTGCCGTCAGTTCCTACCAGGGCGGCCACACCGAATACTTCAAGTACATGGTGGACATGCTCCGCGAGCTGGGCGCCGGCCACATCGAGGTGTTTGGCGGCGGCGGCGGCACCATCACGCCGGCAGAAATCCGCGAGCTGCAGGACTATGGCGTCACGCGCATCTATCACCCCGATGACGGCATGAAAATGGGCCTGGTTGACATGATTGGCGATCTGGTGGAGCGGGCTGAAAAGGCGCGCAGTCGGCGCCAGCGCAAGGCCGCCGGTCGACTCAATGAGGTGGATGCAGCCGACAGCGGCAGCGTGGCAGCGGTGCTGACCGCCATTGAAAACGAAGCGGTGGACGAGGCCGGGCTTGAAAAAATACGCGCAAGGGCCGGCCAGGCAAGCCATGTTCCGGTGGTTGGCCTGACGGGCACCGGCGGGGCCGGCAAGTCATCGGTGACCGACGAGCTGCTCAACCGGTTTCTGCAGTTTTTCCCCGCCATGCGCATTGCCGTGCTGGCGGTTGATCCGACCCGCCGGCGCACAGGTGGCGCGCTGCTGGGCGACCGCATCCGCATGAATACGCTGCGCTCCGAGCAGATATTCATGCGTTCCATGGCCACCCGCCGCCTGCACCGGTCCACATCGGACATGGTGGCCGATTCGCTGGCCCTGCTCAGGGGGGCGGGTTTTGACCTGGTCATTCTGGAAACGGCCGGCATAGGCCAGTCCGATTCCGATGTGGTGGATCTGGTCGATTTTCCGGTTTACGTCATGACCTCGGACTATGGTGCGGAAAGTCAGCTGGAAAAGATCGACATGCTCGACTATGCCGAGCTGGTCGTTCTCAACAAGTTTGATCGCCAGGGCTCGCAGGATGCCCTGCGGGCCGTGCGCAAGCAGTGGCGCCGCAACCGGCTGGCGTTTGATTTGTCCAACGAGGACACGCCGGTTTATCCAACCATTGCCAGCCAGTTCAACGACCCCGGTCTGACCTGGATGTTTGCCAGCCTGTGCCGCCTGCTGCGTGAGCAGGAAGTTGACGGCGACAAGATGGCCTGGGGCAGTCCGCAGTGTGACTTTGACCCGGCGCTGAATGCCGAGCAGCGCGAACCGCATCCCTCGATACTCATTCCGGGCCGGCGGATTCGCTATCTGGCAGAAATTGCCGAGCAGGGGCGCGAGCTGAACAGACGCATTGCCGAGCGTGCCGAAGAAGCGCGCCGCGCCCAGCATTATTACGAGGTGTTGCGCGAGCTTGAGACCGAAGACCTGCCCGACCCGCTGCAACGCTTTGAAAACCTGCCCGAAGACGCCACCACAAAATTTCTTGCCGAGCGCTACAACGAGGCCATCAAGGCCATTGGTGAGGAAGGGCGCGACCTGCTGGCTGCCTGGCCCGGGCTGAAGGCTTCGGTTGAAAGCGAGGAATTCAGCTACGAAGTGCGCGGGCGTGAAATTCGCGGCGACAACTACCGCAAGTCGCTGGCCGGGCTGGATATCCCCAAGGTGTCTCCTCCAAAAACAAGAGACTGGGGCGATCAGTTGATGTTTTTGATGAAGGAAGGTCTGCCCGGTCATTACCCCTACACCGGCGGTGTTTATCCTTACCGGCGCACCGGCGAGGACCCGATCAGAATGTTTGCCGGCGAAGGCACGCCCGAACGCACCAACCGGCGCTTTCACTATCTTTCCGAAGGCCAGCCGGCGCGCCGGCTGTCAACCGCCTTTGATTCGGTCACCCTGTACGGCGAAGACCCGGCCGAACGTCCGGACATCTACGGCAAGGTTGGAAATTCGGGCGTGTCCATCGCCACGCTCGATGACATGAAAAAGCTTTATTCGGGCTTCGATCTGTCCGATCCGGCCACGTCGGTGTCCATGACCATCAACGGGCCGGCGCCCATGCTCATGGCCATGTTCATGAACACGGCCATTGACCAGGCGGTCGAAAAACACCTGAAGGAAACTGGTCAGTGGGACGCGGCGCAGAAAAAGCGCGCCGAAATTCTGGGCAAAAAACAGCCTGAATATGTCGGTGAGCTTCCGGGCACCAACGACGGGTTGGGGCTGGGCATGCTCGGAGTCACCGGCGATGAGCTGGTGGATGCCGAAACCTATGAAAGAATCAAGTCTGATGCACTCAAGGTGGTGCGCGGCACGGTGCAGGCCGACATTCTCAAGGAGGACCAGGCGCAAAACACCTGCATCTTCTCGACCGAGTTTGCCCTGCACATGATGGGCGACATCCAGCAGTATTTCATCGACAACGGGGTGCGCAACTTTTATTCGGTGTCCATTTCGGGCTACCACATTGCCGAAGCCGGCGCCAATCCCGTCACCCAGCTGGCCTTTACGTTGGCCAACGGTTTTACCATCGTCGAGTACTATCTGGCGCGCGGCATGGATATCAATCACTTCGCGCCCAATCTGTCGTTTTTCTTTTCCAACGGCATGGACCCCGAATACGCCGTGATCGGTCGGGTGGCCCGCCGCATCTGGGCGCGCGCCATGCGCGAGCGCTACGGCGCCAACCGCCGCTCGCAGATGCTCAAATATCACATTCAGACCTCCGGCCGCTCGCTGCACGCCCAGGAAATCCAGTTCAACGACATTCGCACCACGCTGCAGGCGCTGTATGCCATTTTCGACAACTGCAACAGCCTGCACACCAATGCCTATGACGAGGCCATCACCACGCCCACCGAGGAGTCGGTGCGCCGGGCGGTGGCCATACAGATGATCATCAATCGCGAGCTGGGGCTCAACTACAACGAAAATCCGTTCCAGGGCAGCTACATCATCAATGAACTGACCGAGCTGGTCGAGGAGGCGGTATACGCTGAATTCGAGCGCCTGAGCGAGCGCGGCGGCGTGCTGGGCGCCATGGACACCATGTACCAGCGCGGCAAGATTCAGGACGAATCGCAGTATTACGAGCACAAGAAGCATGACGGCTCGCTGCCCCTGATCGGCGTCAATACCTTTCTGCCGCCCGAAGGGCTTGAGCAGGAAGGCGGGGAGATCGAGCTGGCGCGCTCCACGGAAGACGAGAAGCAGCAGCAGGTTGACAACGTGCGCGCATTCAACCGGCGCAACGAAAGCCGCTCCGGGAAGGCGCTGGAAAAACTGCAGGAAATCGCCCGCGCTCGCGGCAACACCTTCGAGGCGCTGATGGAAGCGGTCAAGTGCTGTTCACTGGGGCAGATCAGCCACGCGCTTTACCAGGTTGGCGGTGAATATCGCCGCAACATGTAGCGGTTTTGGTGGCCAGCGCCGCTCTGCAAGGGCGGCGCAGCTTGATTCCAGACCCGTTTTCTGGTCAACTTCGCTGGTTGACCGTAATTCAAAACAAAGGAAATTTTCATGAACCAGCCCAATGAGGGAAGCGTGGCGGTACCGGGGGAGCGCTCGTTTTTCGGCCACCCGGCCGGCCTGGGAACGCTGTTTTTTACCGAAATGTGGGAGCGCTTCAGCTACTACGGCATGCGCGCCCTGCTGGTGCTTTTCATGGTGGCGGCGATTGCCGAGGGCGGTCTGGGGTTTGATGACAAAACCGCCGCAGCAATTTACGGCCTGTACACGGCCGCCGTTTATCTGGCCGCATTGCCGGGCGGCTGGCTGGCCGACCGGGTATTCGGCCAGCAAAATGCCATCTGGTATGGCGGCATCATCATTGCAGCCGGCCATATTGTGCTGTCGCTGCCGGGCTTTACCGGCGTGCCCGAGCTGTACGGGTTTTATTTCGGGCTGATTCTGATTGTTCTGGGCACCGGCCTGCTCAAGCCCAATATTTCCAGCTGCGTGGGCGAGCTTTACCCCGAAGGCGGCGCGCGCCGCGACGCCGGCTACGTCATCTACTACATGGGCATCAACCTGGGCGCCATGCTGGCGCCGCCCATTGCCGGCTTCCTGCGCATCAACATCGGCTGGCACTGGGGCTTTGCCTCGGCCGCCATCGGCATGATTCTAGGGCTGATTACCTATCGCATCACGCGCCGTCACCTGGGTGAGTTCGGACGCCACCCAGAAGCGGTGCCCGCCGACAGGAAAATCCAGACCAAAATCATGACCTGGCTCATTTATGCCGGCGCACTGTCGCTGTTTGTCGTGGCCATACTGGGGCTTGAAGGCAAGGTGCACATGGATGCCCGCCTGATGTCGAAATACAGCGCCTATGTCATTCTGGCCGTGGCCGCCATTTTCTATATTCGCGTCTTTATCGACCGCGAGCTGACCAGCCTTGAACGCCGTCGCACGCTGGTGCTGGTGGCCCTGTTCATTGGCGCGGCGCTGTTCTGGTCGGGCTTCGAGCAGGCCGGTTCATCGCTCAACCTGTTTGCCGAGCGCTACACGGCCCGCAACGTGCTGGGAATTGTCATTCCGGCCGAGGCCTTCCAGTCGCTCAACGCCATCTTCATTCTGCTGCTGGCGCCATTCTTCTCGGCCCTGTGGATCAATCTGGGGCGGCGCAACATGGATCCGTCCATACCGCTCAAGTTTGCGCTGGGCTTCTTCCAGCTGGGGCTGGGTTTTGCCTTCATGTGGTTTGCCGCCTCGCTGATTCAGGATGGCGGGCAGGTGCTGCCCACCTGGCTGTTGCTGACCTATTTGTTCCACACCACCGGCGAGTTGTGCGTCAGCCCCATTGGTCTTTCGGCCACTTCCAAGCTGGCGCCGCGCCGCTACTACAGCCAGATGATGGGCATGT
>DATGTG010000045.1:0-14935 GCA_035301965.1 Wenzhouxiangella sp.
TCTTATCGACATGGAAAACACCGGCGATGCCGAAATGAACATCAAGGTCACCGGCTACCAGTGGCTTTGGCATTACGACTATCTGGACGATGACATCGAGTTCTATTCCATACTCGACCGGGAAAGCAACCGGGCGCGCCAGATCAACTCGGGCATCGACGTCCGCACGGTCGACAATTACCTGCTGTCGACAGACAATCACATGGTTGTTCCCACCAACACCAAGATCCGGCTGCTTTTGACGGCAGGCGACGTGATCCATTCATGGTGGGTGCCCGAGCTGGGCTGGAAACGCGACGCCATTCCCGGCATGGTCAACGAAGCGTGGACCGAGATCAATGAAGAAGGAATCTATCGCGGACAGTGTGCCGAACTGTGCGGCAAGGATCATGGCTTCATGCCCATAGTGGTCGAGGCTGTTTCACCCGAAGACTACCGCAAATGGGTTGAAGAACAGAAAGCTGAAAAAACAGCAAGTTCAGCCAACCCTGCCGCTGGCAACCAACAGACTGCTGCCGTCAGCAAACCCGCTGTTGCAGCTGACAACAGCTGAAGCACGAACAGACGCCGAGGAAATCCGACATGAACCAGGAAGCCATTCTCACCGCTGACGAACATCATGACCACCCGACCGGCCTGAAGCGCTGGCTGTTTACCACCAACCACAAAGAGATCGGCACGCTTTATCTGCTGTTTTCGCTCACCATGTTCCTGGTTGGCGGCTCATTCGCAATGATCATTCGCGCCGAGCTGTTCATGCCGGGGCTGCAGCTGGTCAATCCCGAGGTCTTCAACCAGCTGACCACCATGCACGGTCTGGTCATGATTTTCGGGGCCGTCATGCCCTCATTTGTCGGACTCGCCAACTGGATGATTCCGCTCATGATAGGCGCACCCGACATGGCGCTGCCGCGGCTCAACAACTTTTCATTCTGGATACTGCCGTTTGCTTTCCTGCTGCTGTTTTCAACGGCCTTCCTGCCCAGCGGCCTGCCCTCTTCCGGCTGGACCATGTATCCGCCCCTGTCCCTGCAAAACGGCACCAACGTGGCCTTTGCCATCTTTTCCGTTCATCTGATGGGGCTGTCGTCCATTATCGGCGCCATCAATATTCTGGCCACCATTCTCAACATGCGGGCACCCGGCATGTCGCTGTTGCGCATGCCCATGTTCGTGTGGGGCTGGCTTATCACCGGCTTTTTGCTCATTGGCGTGCTGCCGGTGCTGGCCGGTGCAGTCACCATGCTGCTCACCGACCGCTTTTTCGGCACCAGCTTTTTCAGCGCAACCGGCGGCGGTGACCCGGTGCTCTACCAGCATATTTTCTGGTTCTTCGGGCACCCGGAGGTCTACATCATGATCTTGCCCGCTTTCGGAATTGTCTCCGAGGTGGTGCCGACATTCTCGCGCAAGCCCCTGTTCGGCTATGTTTCCATGGTGTTGTCCATCGCCTCCATCGGCTTTCTGTCCTTCATCGTGTGGGCCCACCACATGTTCGCCGTGGGGCTGCCGCTGGGTGCGAGCCTGTTTTTCATGTATGCAACCATGGTCATTGCCGTACCCACCGGCATCAAGGTGTTCAACTGGATCACCACCATGTGGCGCGGCTCCATGACCTTTGAAACGCCCATGCTGTTTGCCCTGGCCTTTATCGTGCTGTTTACCATCGGCGGCTTTTCGGGCCTCATGCTGGGCATCGTTCCGGCCGACTTCCAGTACCACGACACCTACTTCGTGGTGGCCCACTTCCATTACGTGCTGGTCACCGGTTCCGTATTTGCGGTTTTTGCCGGCGCCTACTACTGGCTGCCCAAATGGACCGGCCACATGTACAACGAACGGCTTGGAAAAATCCACTTCTGGTGGTCAACCATTTCCGTCAACGTGCTGTTTTTCCCGCAGCACTACCTGGGCCTGGCGGGCATGCCGCGCCGCATTCCCGACTATGCCATCCAGTTTGCGGAATTCAACATGGTTTCATCCATTGGCGGATTTGCATTTGGCCTGGCCCAGCTGCTGTTTGCCTTTATTGTCTGGCAAACAATACGCGGCGGCCAAAAGGCCACCGGCCAGGTTTGGGAGGGCGCGCGCGGACTCGAGTGGATTGTGCCCTCACCGGCACCGTTCCATACATTTGAAACACCGCCGCCCATTGATGACAGCGTAACCGTGCACGCTGCCCGTGACAGTTGAGAGAAGGCCGCATAACATTGGCCGATCCTTCAAACGATAAAAGCAGGCGCGGTGCCGTGCGCACCGCGCTGATACTGGCAGCCGTTGCCTTCGTGGTTTATGTCGGCTTCATGGTTCTTACATTGATAGGCGCCAGCAACTGAAGCTTTGAGTTTGTATTGACTGCCCGCGCGGTCAACACGTATAAAAACAATCAGAACCGGCCTGGCCGGACTGACAGGAAAACAATCCGGGGAACCGAAAATGACGACTCAAGACCAGTATTACGTCCCAACCGTGGCCAGGTGGCCCATTGTCGGAGCAATCGGGCTTTTCCTGATGACTTCCGGCGCCGCCACCATGATGAACGAGATCCCGGCCGGGCTGTGGATTCTGCTGTTTGGCTGTGCAGTCATGATCGTCATGTTTTCGGGCTGGTTTGCCGAAGTCATCGCCGAATCGGAACGCGGCATATTCAAGCGCAGCGAAGACTATTCCTTCCGACTGGGCATGATCTGGTTCATTCTTTCGGAGGTCATGTTTTTTGCCGCATTCTTCGGCGCCCTGTTCTATACCCGCATGTTTTCGGTGCCCTGGATAGGCGGCGAAGGCACCGGCGCCATGACCAACCAGCTGCTTTATCCGGGCTATGACGCCGCCTGGCCCACCGCCGGCCCCGGCCAGCTGGGCGGGGCATTTGAAATCATCCCCGCCTTCGGGTTGCCGCTGATCAACACGCTTTTGCTGCTGACCTCAGGGCTGACCATCACCCTGGCCCACTGGGCGCTCAAGAAATCAAAGCGCGGGCCCCTCATCGGCTGGATGATCGCAACCGTCCTGCTGGGCTCAACCTTCCTGTTCTTCCAGGTCACCGAATACATCCACGCCTACAAGGAGCTTGGGCTGACGCTAGGCTCGGGCATCTACGGATCAACATTTTTCATGCTGACCGGCTTTCATGGTGTCCACGTCACCTTCGGCACCATCATGCTGATTGTCATTACCCTGCGCTGCATATCCGGGCACTTTACCGCCGACAAGCACTTTGCCTTTGAAGGGGTTGCCTGGTACTGGCACTTTGTGGACGTGGTGTGGCTCGGGCTGTTCATATTCGTATACGTGCTCTGACCGGCACTTTTGACTGCCGGGCCCGAACCGGGGCCCGGCTATTCAGCCACGGCCCGCGACCCTGTCCCAGCTGGCCGACACCAGCATCCAGCGGCTGCCATCCAGGCGCCAGCCCGATTGAACCCGGTACCAACCCGCTGTCTCCGGCAACAGACCGGAACCACCGGTTGCAATGACATCAAATTCAGCCACTGCCCGGCCCGACCCTCTTTCCTCGACCGAGATATTCGTTACGCGCGCCTTGAGGCGCTTGTGGGCCATCATTTCGCGCTGGACAAGCAGATGCGCAGAGCGCCGGTCAAAGTGGCCGTCCGGGCCGCTAAAGTCATCGGCCACAGCCGCCATGAATATCCGCGCCTTGCCGTCGGACAGCGCCTTTTGCATCACGTTGATGCGCCCCCTGATCTGTTCTTCAACCGGTGCCGGCGAAGCGCAGGAAATCACCTGCATGGCCAACAGGAAGCAGGCGATCAGCCCCCCGATACTGTTTCGGCAGTGCCTTGACGGTGTGTCGCGGTTCAACTCGGCTTCTCGTCGCTCAGATAGGATTCCAGCAGGCGGCTTGAAACAACAATAAGGTCGTAGTCGGTCACCAGGCCAACCAGCTTGTCGCCATCCACCACCGGCAGGCAGCCCAGTCGCTTGTCGCGCATCAGGCGAATGGCTTCAACGGTGGTTGTATCTGCAGTGACGGTCACCAGCTCATCATGCATGATGTCGCGCACAGTCACTTCCTCATCGCGGCGGCGCCCGCGCGCGATCAGGCGCAAAAGCTGGCGGTGCGACACCAGCCCCAGCAGGCGGCCGGCATCATCCTCAACCGGAATATGCCGCACATAGCGCCACTCCATCAGGCTGGCTGCAAAATCCACGATGTCGTCCGGACGCACTGTAAAAACATCGGTGGCCATGAACTGCCCAACGGTCCGGTAGCTGTCGCGCCAGTCCTGGCTTTTGCTGAAGGTGGCCAGCTGCCAGCGTGAAACGGGCTCGCCCGATTCCGACTGTTCGATCATTGACGACACCAGCGCTCTGAGGCGTTCATTCTGGCTGCCTTCATCGCGCATGTTTTCCAGCGACTCAAGCTGCCAGCGCGCGCCGGTGCGCTGCTTCTCCACCCGTTCGCGTATCACGCCCAGATAGCGCTCAATATCGCGCTCGTCAATTCCCGTGATGGCCAGTCCGCGCCTGGCCTGTGGCAAAAGCTCATCCAGAATCAGCTGCTGGGCCGTCAGCTGGCGCTCGTCAAACCAGACCTGCTGGGCCCGCAGACCATCACGCGCCGCCGACAGAAAATTGCTCTTGACGTCGCTGAATTTCAGATAGGGGCGAATGTCGTCGTAGTTATGCGACAGGTACGACATCATGCCGAAAAAGAACGCGGCATTGGCCACCTCGTCAAGCACGGTGGGGCCAGATGGAATCACCCTGTTTTCAATGCGCAAATGCGGCTTGCCGTTGCCTGAAATTCCGTAACAGGCCCTGTTCCAGCGATACACCGTGCCGTTATGCAAACGCAGCGCGGCCAGGCCCGGCGTTTCGCCGCGCGCCACCATGCCTATAGGATCCTCTTCCACCTCGGTGGCCAGAATAACCCTGAAGCGCGCGATGTCTTCCTTGAAGATCTCGACAACCGAGCTTTCTATCCAGTGGTCGCCAAAATGGACTCTAGGCTTGTGGCCGCGCGCCGCATGCGCGCTGGAGCGGCCATCAACCGAATGCTCGAATACGGCAATACGCGTTTCATGCCACAACCTTTTGCCCAAAAGAATGGGCGAATTGACGCAGCTGGCCAGCAGCGGACCTGTTACGGCCTGGGCAATATTGTACAAATGGGCAAACTCTTCGGCCCCAACCTGGAAATGAACCTGAAAGCTGGTGTTGCAGGCTTCCAGCATCAGGTTGTCATGCGTCACGCTGAGCTGGTCTATGCCGTTGATTACAAAGCTGTAATCGCTGCCGCGCAGTTTCATCAGGGCTTCGTTGAGTGCGAAATAACGCGCCGTGGGCACCATGGCCTTCAGGGACAGATGCTCGCGGGCCAGCGTGGGCAAATTGCCCACCAGGGCAATGCGGCTGCCCACCTTGCCGGCCGCTTTTCGAGCCAGTTCAGTGACCTCAAGCGTTTCCCTTTCCAGTTCGCGCAAACAGCTTCCGCCCAGATCAAGCGGCGTCAGATTGGCTTCAAGGTTGAAAAGCCCCAGCTCGTGGGTAAAACGCGGATCATCCAGGTGTTCCAAAAGCTGCATGGCCGAAAGGCTTGGGCGTGATGAGCCGTCAACAAGAAACATTTCCTGTTCTGCGCCAATGCGCCTGATGCCGGACTCAATCATGCCGGTCGCCACCATTTCTTCAAGGGCCCGCACATCATCGAGCAGTGCCTTCATGAATGTGCGGCGCGTGCGCTCGTCGGCAGCCTGTTCTACATTGTGTTCCCCCATGGCGCTCATGCTCTTGGTGTGTCGGGTCTGACGCGATCATAAACGCGCCACTGTCCAAGCGCAAACGCACACCGGCTGCTGAAAAGCTGTTTGCAGTCCGTTTGGCCCATGGCGTCCACAGTCGCCCCATGTTTGCCTATACTCGGAAAGCCCGCAGCGCTTGTCACAAGCGGCTCGCTGTGCCAATCTTGCACGCTGCAACAGTCAAACAAGGAGACCAGTGCCGATGAGCGAAAAACCCTGGATAGCCCATTATCCCGACGGGGTTCCTGCGGAAATCGACGTCAACGAATTCCGTTCAGTGGTTGATGTCTTCGACAAAAGCTGCGACGAGTTCAGGCACAAGCCCGCCTACGTGAATTTTGGCACTACCCTTTCATTTGACCAGCTTGACCAGTACAGCGCCACCTTTGCGGCCGCGCTGAAAGACCTGGGGCTTGGCAAGGGCGACCGAATTGCAATCATGATGCCCAATGTCTTGCAGTATCCGATTGCCGTTTTCGGGGCTTTGCGGGCAGGGCTTGCGGTGGTCAACACCAATCCGCTGTATACCGCGCGCGAACTCAAGCATCAGCTGACTGATTCCGGCGCCAGGGCCATTGTCATCATGGACAACTTTGCCAGCGTGCTGGAGGCCATCGTCGATGACGTTGATACAGAGCACATTATTATCACCCGCATGGGCGATATGCTGGGGCCGGTCAAGGGCGCATTAATGAATTTTGTTCTGCGCCACATCAAAAAAATGGTGCCGCGCTACGATCTGCCCAATTCACTGTCTTTCAAAAGCATGCTGCGCGAAAACGCCGGCGCCGACCGCCAGCCGGTGGAGCTGAATCACGACGACATGGCCTTTCTGCAGTACACCGGGGGCACCACAGGAGTTTCCAAGGGCGCCATACTCACTCACGGCAACATGGTGGCCAACATGCAGCAGGCTTCGGCCTGGCTGGGTGGCCAAATGCGTCTGGGTGAGGAGGTCATCATTACCGCCCTGCCTCTCTACCACGTGTTTGCGCTGACCGCCAACTGCCTTGTATTCATCAAGATCGGCGGCAAGAACATTCTCATTACCAACCCGCGCGACATGCCCGGGTTCGTAAAAACCCTGTCCAAAATAAAGTTCACGGCCATTACCGGCGTCAACACACTTTTCAACGGCCTGCTGCATACACCCGGCTTCAAAAACCTCGATTTCTCGGAGTTGCGCATGTCGCTTGGCGGCGGCATGGCCGTGCAGCGCAGCGTGGCCGAGCACTGGAAGAAGGTTACCGGCGTGACGCTGGTTGAAGCCTACGGCCTGACTGAAACGGCACCGGCCGCCTGCATCAACCCCATGGATCTTGAAGACTACAACGGCTCCATTGGCCTGCCCATATCATCAACGGAGTGCCGGATTTGCGATGAGGACGGCAACACACTTGATGTTGATGAGGTCGGCGAACTGTGCATTCGCGGTCCACAGGTGATGAAAGGCTACTGGAACCGGCCCGAGGAGACCACCAAGGTTTTGTCCGACGACGGCTGGCTGCGCACAGGCGACATGGCCAGGATGGACGAGCGCGGCTATTTCTACATCGTCGACCGCAAGAAGGACATGATTCTTGTTTCCGGCTTCAACGTCTATCCAAACGAAATTGAGGATGTAGTGGCCACCCATCCCAAAGTGCTTGAAGTGGGCGCCATCGGAGTGCCCGATGACAAATCGGGCGAGGTGGTCAAGGTTGTGGTGGTGCGCAAGGACGACTCCCTGACGGTCAAGGAGCTGCGCGATTTTTGCCGCACGGAACTGACCGGCTACAAGGTTCCCAAATATGTGGAGTTTGTCGACGAGCTGAGCAAAACCAACGTTGGCAAAATTCTGCGGCGCGAGCTGCGCGAGCAATACGGCGAACCGGAAAGCTCCAGCGACTGAATACGGACAGCCCGGCCTCAGCTTTTTGAGGCCTGTGGTTCCGCTCCGGCGCCCGTGCTGCCTGCTGCAGCCAGGCTTGATACACCAGTACCAATAAGACGCACCGCAAACCCCTGGCGCCAGTCAACCCAGTCCTGCAGAAGCTGACAGGCAACCGCCGCTATCCTGTCCGCGCTTTGCGTATGTTCGCCAATCGAGCGGCTGCGGGTAATGGTCGAAAACCCGCTGGAACGCAGCTTGATGGTGATGGTGCGCGCACCGAGATTGCGTTCTGTCAGACGCCCGGCAATTTCGGCCGCCTGACTGTTGATAACCTCAAGCAGCATGTCAACACTGCGACAGTCAACGGAAAAGGTGGTTTCCTGGCTGATGGAGCGACGCACCCTGCGACCGGTAACCTCCCGGTCGTCAATCCCTGCAGCACGCTTCAGAAGGCTGTCGGCCTGGTTGCCAAACAGTCCCGCCAGAACATCCCGGCTCGTCTGACGCAGCTGGCCTACGGTAAACACGCCTATCTGGTGCAACCGGCTGGCCGTTCGGGGACCAATGCCCCACAGCTTCCTGATGGGCAAGGGATCAATAAAACGCTGCACCTCATTTGCCGGGATATGAACCAGACCGTCGGGCTTGTCGTAGTCGGAGGCAATCTTGGCCAACAGCTTGTTGTGGGACAGGCCCACGGATGCCGTCAGGCCGGTCTGCGCGGCGATCTTGCGCTTGAGCTGCAGCCCGGTCTCAAAAAACCGGACGGGATCGGCACCGGTCAGCCGGGTGACATCGATAAAAGCCTCATCCAGGCTCAATCCTTCAATGCGGTCGCTGATCTCGGAGAAAAGTGCGAATACCTGCTGCGACACCTCGCGGTAGCGCTCAAAGCGGGCCTTGACGAACACGCCCGAAGGGCACAGTCGGCGGGCCCGGGAAGACGGCATGGCCGAATGCACTCCATATTGCCGCGCTTCGTAGCTGGCGGCCGCCACAACGCCGCGCGCGCCAATACCGCCCACCATAACCGGTCGCCCGCGCAGGGCGGGATGATCGTGCTGTTCGACACTGGCATAAAAGGCATCCATGTCCACATGGATGATGGAACGCCGTATCACGGCATGCTCCGGAGCGTACTCCATGGCGCCGGCCCGCTCAGCCCGGGCATGGAGGCTGCTGTTCAGATTGTGTAGGTGGGCTTGTCGCTGTCAAGCATTCCGGCCAGATGGGACACGATAATGCCCTGTGCCTGGCGAGCTTCTCCGCTGTCGGAAAATTGCACTCCGACACCGCTGATTCCGGCACCGGGCGGTGCCACCCAGGCAACCTTGCCTGGAATGGCGATTCTGTCATCATCCATCAGGCCCAGCAGAATAAGCACTTCGTCACCAAGCTGAAACTGCTTGCGAGAGCTTGGCACAAACAACCCGCCGTTGGACAGAAACGGCATATATGAGTTGTAGAGCTCCTGCTTGTCCTTGATGTTGTAAGAAAGTATCCCTTTTTGAGCCATGTGATCAACTTCCCGCAGGTTGTGCCGATTGCCATTGCAATTGCCATTCTAACAGCCAGCGGCCAAAGAGAAGATCCTGGCGGACCACGCCGCGCTGTGACTCCCTATGGCCATGCAGTGCCAGTTCCCAAAGCTGCATCAGCTTGCGTTCGTCAAACCCTGTCGGCAAACGCACCGCAGCCGGTTTCCAGGCTGCTGAAGAACCGGTGTTTGTCATGATTACATGAAGCCAGCGGCAAATCCAGCGCCAGCTGACCATCGGGCTTTCGAGCCAGCGCTCAATAATTTCCGCATGCGGGCGCACCTCGACAAGGTCTTCAAGCACGGCCATGCCGGTGTCCAGATCACCCGATTCGAGCATGTCCCTGGCGGCCAGCGGGGCCAGCTCGCAAAACCTCAGCGCCGCCTCAAGCCTGTCGGCCGCAATATCGGGGCAGGCATTGGCCAGCCACGTCCTGGCCGCTTCATGTGTCGGCTGCCTGACGGCCACCGGCTGACAGCGTGAATAGATGGTTGCAGGCAAAATGGCCGGCTTGCTGGTGACCAGAATCAGCCACGTTCCCGCTGGCGGCTCTTCGAGCGTTTTAAGCAGGGCATTGGCGGCATTCACGTTCATGCTGTCGGCCCGTGGCAGCAGGCCCACGCGATTTCCATCACGGGTTGAAGTCAGGTGCAGGCCGTCAATCAGCTCACGCACCTGGTTGACGCCAACAACCTGGCGATCCTCTTCGGGCTCTATCACCAAAAAATCGGGATGGCTGCCGGACTGGACCAGCCGGCAATCATCGCAGCGACCACACGGCTGGCCGTCGTCAGGACCGGAACACAGCAGCAGCGCGGCCAGCCAGCGCCCCAAAAGCTGCTTCCCCACCCCTTCAGGGCCGTAAACAAGCGGCGCATGGCCAAGCCGCTGCTGACGGTAGCGCTGCCACAGGGCGTCGGCACTTTCATCCAGCCACGACGGCAATTTCACAGCAGCTTTTCCTCCAGTGTTCGTTCAACTGTTTTTATCACCTCGCCAAGCGGCCGGCTTGCGTCCAGCACCGATATTCTGTCGGGAGCGCGCGCTGCAAGCTCCAGATAGGCATCACGCACGCGCTGCAAAAACTCCGGGTGATTGCGCTCCATGCGGTCGGGCGATCCGCCGCGGCCATGCACCCGCGCCAGCCCGATATCAACGGGCACATCAAGCAGCAAGGTCAGATCAGGCTCAAGATCCGGGTGGACAACATCGACCAGGGCTTCCACAGGCCCCGGCCCAAGCTGTCGGCCGCCGCCCTGATAGGCCCGACTGGCGTCGGTAAAGCGATCGCAAATGACATCATGCCCGGCCTCAAGCGCCGGGCGTATAACGCTCGACAGGTTTTCCTGGCGGGCCGCAAACATCAGCAGCAGCTCGGTGAGCGGATCCAGCCTGCCGGTGCCGGGGTCAAGCAGCAGCGCCCGAATCTTTTCGGCAGCGTCCGTCCCGCCCGGCTCGCGAGTTACAACCACGCTTGAACCATGTCTTTCCAGCCATGCGCGTATGCTGTGCAAAACCGTTGTCTTGCCCGCGCCTTCCCCGCCTTCCAGGGTAATCAAACGACCGCGACTCATTGACTTTTTCTCCGTATATAGCGATCGACAGCCGCATTGTGCTCTTCCAGCGTAGCCGAAAAATGATGGCTGCCATCGCCGCGCGAAACGAAATAAAGATATGCGCCGTCGGCAGGATGCGCGGCCGCCTGCAGCGAGGATTTTCCGGGCAGGGCGATGGGCGTGGGCGGCAGTCCGTTGCGGGTATAGGTGTTCCAGGCGTGATCGGTGCGCAGGTTCTTGCGCGTCAGGCGGCCCGAAAAGTCATCTCCAAGCCCATAGATGACAGTCGGATCGGTCTGCAGGCGCATGCCCTGCGCCAGGCGGCGCACAAACACGCCGGCCACCAGCTTGCGTTCCGAATCCAGCCCGGTTTCCCGCTCGATCAGCGAGGCCAGCACAAGCAGCTGATAAGCTTCGTCAAGCGGCAGACCGGATGCGCGCTCTGCCCAGGTCTGCTCAAGCAATCCCTTCATGGCCCGGTGGGCGCGCTGAAGAAGGCTGAAGTCACTCGCCGGCCGGGTAAAGTGGTAGCTCTCTGGCAAAAACCAGCCTTCGGCCGGGCATTCTGCGCAACCCAGCTTTGTCATCAGCTGCTCCTCATCCAGCGCCCTTGTCTGCTGCTGCAGACGAAAATCAGCCGCCAGGGCTGCGCGCAGCTCGGCCACGCCCCAGCCTTCCACAATGGTGAACTGGTGGCGATGCACGCGGCCCGACTCCAGCAATGCGATCAGCTCATCAACGCTGGCCCCCTGACGAATCCGGTATTCGCCCGCCTTGAGTGCAGGCGCTTCCAGCCGGCCGAGCAGGCGCCAGCGCCAGTCCAGCCTGGTCAGCCCCAGGGTCTCAAGCTGACGAACCATACTGCGAAAGCTGGAGCCTTCCGCCAGCCACAGCTGCACAGGCCCATCGGGGTTGAGCGGCTGCCGGCGAAAACTCTTCCAGTCCTGCAACAGCATTCCTGCCGCGGCCGTGGCCAGAACAACAAAAAGGAGCAAAATGAAAATCAGCTTTCGCATTCAAACAACCCGTCCCAGAGCTGCTGCCAGTATCGGCAAGCGGCAGGAATATTCAACGTCCGGCCATCGAGAGAGCGGGCCGGACGAACTCCTGCAATTGAATTGATCACCACAAGTCCTTCCGCCGCAGCCACCGACTTGTTGTCCAGGCGGCGATACTCAATTTCTTTACCCAGCTGCTCGACCAGCCACGTCAGGCCCACGCCGACCACACCAGCATCATCAAGCACAGGGGTGAACGCCCGGCCATCAATGAAAAGCACCACGTTGCTGCTGATTGCCTCTGTCAGCCAGCCATTGGCGTCATAAAGCAGCGCGTCGTCAACGCCGGCCTGATCAGCTCTTTGGGCCGCCAGCACCTGCTCTAGCCGGCCGCCATGCTTGATGCCCGCCAGCGGTCCGCCGGCGGCAAGCCTGACGGAACTGGTGTGAAAATCAAGGCCCGCTTCCCTGTCCTTTCCCAGGTCGGCAGGCCAGCTGCGGCGCTGGGCAATGCGCCGCAGATTGGGTGTTTGCAAAGGGCTGTAGGCCCGCCCTCCGCTGCCCCGCGTAACAACAATACGAACAACCGACCTGTCCTTGCCGTCAACAAGCTGCCGGCAGTCACCGGCCAGCAGCGCGGGATCGGGCGCCTCAAAGCCCAGCGCGGCCGCGCTGCGTGACAGCCGCGCCATGTGCAGATCCCACAAGGGCGCCCGGTCACCTGCAAAGGCGATGCTTTCAAACAGCCCATCGCCGTACAGAAGCCCCCGGTCATCCGCCGGCACACCAACCGCTGGCCTGCCGTTGACAAGCACATCATTCATGACCGATTGCCTCCAGCAACCCCCGAGCCTTGATTTCGGTTTCCGCAAGCTCCGCTGCCGCCTCGGAGCCCTGAACAATGCCGGCACCGGTTCTGAAATGAATCTCATGATCCCTGACCAGCAGGGTCCTGATCAAAATGCTCAGATCCAGATCGCCAGTATTGCTCAAATAGCCCAGCGCACCCGTGTAATGCCCTCGCCCGCCGGCTTCCAGGGCGGCGATGATCTCCATGCAGCGCCGCTTGGGGCAGCCGGTAATGGAGCCGCCCGGAAACATGGCACGCACAACATCAAACAGGGAGACGTCGTCGCGCAGGAAGCCGCGCAGGTTGGAAACCGCGTGGTGCAGGTGGGCATAGGATTCCATCACCATCAGCTCATCCACCTCGACGGTGCCGGGCCGACACACCCTGCTCATGTCACCGCGGGCCAGGTCAACCAGCATGGCGTGCTCGGACCGTTCCTTGACGCTGGACATCAGCTCTTCACGCAATGCCCGGTCACGCTGCGCATCGTCGCTGCGCGGACGCGTGCCGCCAATGGGCCGGGCTTCCAGCCAGCGCCCGTCAATTTTCATGAAGCGCTCCGGTGATGAAGACACAATCGTGCCGGCAGGGAGTCTTGCCAGCGCACCAAAAGGCGCCGGGCTTGAACGGATCAACCTGGCATACAGCGCGGCGGCATCGGGTGGCTGGTCCGCAGTCGCCCTCCAGCCGCGCGACAGATTGACCTGGGCGACCTCGCCCCGACGAATATGCTCGCGCACCCGCTCCACACCTTGCGCAAAACTTTTCTCGGGATCACGGCAAAGAGTGGAAAACGCAATGGGTGCTATCGGTACGTTCGGCTCAAGGAACTCCTGCAGATCCCGCCGGGCGTCTTTCAGTAACGGCCGGCTTTCGGCCACCAGCCAGCAGCGATTGTTCAGCCGGTCATGCAGCAGGGCCGAGCTGCATTTTTGCGCATACGCAAGCGGCAGCCCGTCGTCGGCCGGCGGCAGCTCCAGCCCGGGATGCAGGGCCGCCGCCAGTTCATAGCCCAGGTACAAAAACCAGCCACCATGAAAAGGCAGACCGGCGCATTCGGCTTCAGATCCGGGGTGACGGACGGGGGATTCAAGCGCCGTGAAGAACTGTCGGCAGTCTTCCCGCGATGAGGCCGCCGGCAAAATCAGCGGCTGGCGGTCATCAGTGCGCAGCAGCAGCGACCAGCGCGCAGATGCCGGGCTGCCTGCCGAACTTTCAAGCAGAAATGGCCAGCGTTCGGGGTGATGTCGGTGAACTGAAAGCAGCGATACCGGAGTTTCCAGTTCTCGCGCGCTGAAGCTCATTCAAACCGTTTCAGCAGAATGGTTCCGTTGGTGCCGCCAAAACCAAAAGAGTTGCTGATGGCAACGTTGATGCGCTGCTCCCGGGCTTCGTTGGGCACCAGGTCGAGATCGCTGCAGGCCGGATCAACCTCGTCAAGATTGATGGTCGGCGGGACAACGCCCTGCTGCAGGGCAAGCGTGGTAAAAATGGCCTCTATGCCACCGGCTGCACCCAGCAAATGACCCGTCATGGACTTGGTCGAGCTCATCAGCAGCTTTCCGGCATGGTCACCAAAGGTTGTTCTGACCGCATCGGCCTCGGCCCGGTCGCCAAGCTGGGTCGAGGTGCCGTGTGCATTGATATAGTCAACTGCGGACGGATCCAGCCCGGCATCCTTGATGGCAGCGGCCATGCAGCGCGCTGCGCCTTCCCCACCCTCCGGTGGGGATGTGATGTGCCAGGCATCACCGCTCATGCCATAGCCTGCCAGCTCGGCATAAATTGTCGCGCCGCGACGTCGGGCCTGTTCCAATTCTTCAAGAACCAGAATGCCGGCTCCGTTGCTCAGCACAAATCCGTCACGGTCGACATCCCAGGGCCGGCTGGCCTTTTCCGGTTCATCATTGCGGGTAGACAGGGCCTTGGCGGAAATAAAGCCGCCATAGGCCGTGGGAGTGGTGCCGAATTCACTGCCGCCGGCAATCATGACATCGGCATCACCGTAGGCAATGATGCGGGCGGCGTCGCCGATGTTGTGAGTGGCCGTGGTGCAGGCCGTCACCATGGACAGGTTCGGGCCCTTGTAGCCGTATTTGATCGACAGATTGCCGGCAATCATGTTGATGATCACGCTGGGGACAAAAAACGGCGAGATTCGCCGCGGGCCCTTTTCAAGATATTCCTTGTGCGTTCGCTCAATGGAGGCAATGCCTCCAATACCGGCACCAACCGCAAGCCCGATGCGTTCGGGGTTGATTCCACTGTCGTCAAGCCCGGCGTCTTCAATGGCTTCAGCGGCGGCGGCGATACCGTAGTGAATAAAGGTATCGCTGCGCCGCGCTTCCCGTGGCG
>DATGTG010000046.1:0-2389 GCA_035301965.1 Wenzhouxiangella sp.
AATAATGAAATCTTTAAGTGAAATATAGTCAGGAAAAGTCATGCTAGCCCGCATATTTTGTGAAGTCAATCACATATACAGTCCAAACAAGGGCAAATAGCTAACTAAATTATGCAAATAAACAAGGCTGGTGCCCGTGCAGCCAAAACCGGCGCAGGAAAATTTATTCCCGTGCGGTCAAACCAGTCGGAAAAACGGCGAAGTGAGCTGCAAATGCGGCGCTGGCAGCCTGTTGACTGAACCGCCGGCGGGCCGGCGACGAGTCGCAATGGATCACGATCAGCCGCCACGAAAAGACTGTGGAAAGGCTGAAACGGGCTGCGGTATCAGGTGCTTTCCGCACCTGCGAGACTGTCCGCGGCCGCGGACAGCGGCAGACTGACAGACACGCGCGTGCCCCGGCCGGGCTGGCTGTCAATGTCCAGACGGCCGCCGGCCGCCTCGATGACATCGGCCGCCACCGTCAGCCCCAGCCCGCTGCCGCCGCTGCTGCGGGTGTAAAAGGGCTCTCGGGCCCGGGCCAGAGTTTCGCTGTCCATGCCGTGGCCGCTGTCCTCAAGAACAATCAGCGCGCACTCGCCGCCGCCGGACTGCGCCCGGCTGACGGCAATTTCAAACTGCCCGCCACGCGCCATGGCGGCGTGCGCGTTGGCGGCCATGTTGAGAATCACCAGCTCGAATTCGCCGCGATCCATGCGCACCGGCAGCGGCCTTGCATGGCGCTGTATTGCCAGGCCGATTTCGGCGCCCAGCAGCTGTCTGAGCATGGGCTGCATGTCGGCCAGCGCGCCGTTGACGTCAAAGGACTCCCGGCTGGCCTCGCCCCGGCCGCTGAAGGTCAGCAGGCGCTGGCTGACCGCGCTGGCGCGGCGCGTGGCCGAGTCAATGCCGTCCAGCGCCGCCTCCAGGCCCGGTTGATCGGTGCTGTTCAGGGCCGCTTGCCGGTAGCTCATGATCAGACTGAGCAAGTGGTTGAAGTCATGAGCCAGCCCGGCGGCCAGGCGGCCGGCCGTCTCGATTTTTTGCGAATGGATGAGCTGGCTGTGAACCTGCTCACGCCGGGCAATTTCATCGCGCAGCCGGTCGCCGGTTTTCTGCAGCTCGAGCTGGCGCAGCCAGGACGCGCCCAGGGCAGCGCGAAAGGCTGTGGACGTGCGGTCAATGAGCAGGGTGACCAGCAGGAAAACCAGCAGCGTGACAACGCCGTCGGCGGCAAAATCTCCAACTGAAACGTCCAGCCTGTTCACATCCACAGCCACGCCGGCCGCCACCGCTGCGCAAATCCACGCGTACAGCAGCCACAGCGCTCGCCGGCTGACCATCAGCCCCGCCATGATCAGCCAGGCCATTTGCAGCGGCGCCTGGTAGCGGTTGGCGGTAAAGCCCTGCATGAAGTAGGACAGCATCAGGCTGATGGCGATGGCCACCAGAAAATACCTGACCACCGGCCTGAAACGACCGCGCCGGACAAGCCACACGCCAACGGCCGACAGCGCAGTGATTGCGCCGGCTGAAACCAGCGCAATTCCTTCGCCGTCGCGCAGCGGCACGTCAACCAGGGCCAGGCGGTAAATCCACAGCAGCGGAACGGCGAGCAGCAGGCATAAAAAAACAACCTGCAGAACCTTTGCGTTGCTGCGATCAACGGGGTCGTCAATGGGCAGGCTGCCCAGCCAACTGGCCAGCCCGGTCCACAGCGCCCGGCCCCTTGCCACCACCAGGCGCATCAGTCATCCGGGCCGGCAATGAGCACATAGCCCCTGCCGCGCACCACCCGCAGCGGCAGCGCGGGCATGCCGGCTGTTTCAACCTTGCCGCGCAGCCGGTAAATAAGCATGTCCAGCCGGTGCGGATCGTAGTCGTCCTCGCCGTCGGCCAGGCGCTCGACAACCTCCGATCGCGGCACCAGCTCGCCGCTGGCGCCAAACAACATGCCCAGAAAAGTGCGCTCGGCCTGGTTGAGCGCCACGGTGGCACCATCGGGCGCATTGAGCTGCCAGCCGCCCTGGCTCAAATGCCAGCCACGGGGCGCGGCGGCAGACGGCGCACTGCCACCACCCAGGCGAGCCGCCAGGGTGGCAATCGCCGACCTGAGAACGTCCGGGCTGATGGGCTTGGGCAGATACAAATCGGCGCCGGCATCAAAGCCGGACACCCGCCAGCTGGCCTGGTCGTAGCGCGTCAGCATGATAATGCCAATGGCCGGATCCTGCCCCTTCAGGCAGCGCGCCAGGTCCAGACCGCTGCCGTCGGGCAGCATGACATCCAGCACCGCCAGGTCAAATTCCATATCGTCCAGCAAATCCTGGGCGCCCCTGAACGAGCCGGCCGCAGTGACTGCCAGGCCGGCCTGTTCAAGCTCGGCCGTCAGCATGCGCTGCAGTTCGGA
>DATGTG010000047.1:0-2238 GCA_035301965.1 Wenzhouxiangella sp.
CAGCCCTGCGCCACGGTGCTCCATTCAATTCGCCCCATGCCGGACTTGACTGCCAGCGACGCGGAATCGGCGAGGATGGGTGGCAAAAGCAATGCGCACGACAGGCCAACAGTCACCACAGCCAGCAGCCAAAGCCGGACAAGCGGCGCGATTTGTCCCCTGTTGCGCCAGCCCAGCAGGCCGGCTGCAAAAAACCAGACCAGCGCCGCGCCCGGAAACAGCGCAGACAGCGGATGCAGCCAGGCCGCCATGATGGTAAACAGGGAGAAAAGCACCGCTCGCCAATGCCCGCCGCCATGCCACCAGTGCCACAGCAGGATGACTGCCGCAAAACCCAGCAGAATAACCGGTGAATACGGTCGCACATAGCGCGAGAAATGAATCAGCAGCGGCGAAACGGCCAACAGGGCCGCAAACAGCAGACGTTCCCGCCCGTCAAGCCATCTGCCCAGCAGCCGCGGCAGCAGCGGCACCGCCAGCACTCCGGTCAGCAGGGGCAAAAAACGCATCTTCCACATCGTCAGCCCAACGCTGTCGGCCAGCCAGCGGAACAGCAGCGTCAGCGGAATGCTGTAGTCGGCGTGCCCGAGCGACAGAAATATGTCCTTGTAGCCGGACATCATCAGCTTGTGGACAGCGTGCCATTCGTCATCAATGAGAATCTGGCCCGATATTTGCCAGAACCTGAGGGCAACAGCAACAGCCAGTACAACCGCCCACAGCACCCAATGGGTCTTTTTCGGGCGCACGGCTTCAGAAAGGGCCTGGCGACCCGCCGGCCGGGTCACTGCCTCAGAAGACGGCGCCACAGCCGCCCCAGGGATACGCCCAGCACGCCCAGGCCATAGCGCACTGAGCGTCGGAAATTGATGGATGAGGCGTCCTCGAAATAAAGCGTCGGACAGGTGATCTCGCCAATTACATGACCCCGGGCTAGGATGGCGTCCAGCATTTGATTGTCAAAGATGAAATCGTCCGAAAACGATTCAAAATCAAGGCTCTTCAGCAATTCGGCCGAAAAGGCCCTGTAACCCGTGTGGTATTCGGACAGCTTGGCCCCGGTGCATATGTTCTGAAAGGCCGTGAGCAGGCGATTGGCAACGTACTTGTAGGCCGGCATGCCGCCGGACATGGCGCCGCCACCCAGAATGCGGGAGCCCAGCACCGCCGGATATATTCCGCTGGCAACAAGCCCGGCCATGGCCGGAATCAGCCGCGGGCTGTACTGGTAGTCGGGATGGAGCATGATGACCGTGTCGGCCCCAAGCTCCAGAGCCTTTGAGTAGCAGGTTTTCTGGTTGCCGCCGTAGCCGCGGTTTTCATCGTGGCGAATGACATGCTCCACGCCCAGCGATCGGGCCAGCTCGGCGGTGTTGTCCTGGCTGGCATCATCAACCAGAACAATCTCGTCAACGACAGTACGCGGTATTTCCGCCAGCGTACGCTCCAGCGTGCGCGCCGCATTGTAGGCCGGCATGACGACCACGACTTTTTGAGTCTTGTTCATCCGTTGTAGTCCAGTGCGGGTTGAACCGGTTTTGTCAGGGGCATTCCAGCCGGGTGGTCAGCCGTTCAATTTCAACCTCGGCCGAATAGTCATGGCCCAGTGGCGGACGGGACACAAACTCGACTATCTCGGTGGCGTGGTCCTCGTCGTGGAACAGGCGCACGTAGCTGCCCACCGTCTCGCTGCTGATTTCACGCGCCTCGCAGCCGTCACAAAAACCATGAAACTCAACCACCGCCAGCTGCTCGGCCAGCGGCCCGTCGCCGGCCTGGTCGTCAGTAATCACCCAGCGGCCCACGCCCAGCGCATCAAAGTAGTAGCGCACCTGGGTCTGTACCGCATCGGTCACAATCATGGTGGTGCCGCCCTGGGCCAGGCCCGGCGCATACCAGTGACCGGTGTAGCTGCGCGACTTCCCATCCACCACCGCACAGGCCTGTGAATGATTGGGGCGCACGCGGCTGGACCCGTGACGGCCGTTGAGCCGCCAGGCAATGATCATGTCGTCAGCAGCAAGCTCGGTCACGCTCACCCGGCCCACCGTCGACAAATGATCGCGCGCGTTGTTGCTGGTCACCCGCAGCAGCTCCGAAGACCAGGTGGCGCTGTCGGGGTCAATCGGCGCGTTGGCCGTGTAGAACACCGGCAGACCGTCTTCGTCGTAGGTGTACCAGACCAGCGAGGCTATGGGCTGACCGCCGGCATGCCCGACACCCCAGTCAAAACCCTGG
>DATGTG010000048.1:0-2452 GCA_035301965.1 Wenzhouxiangella sp.
TGCGCATCCTGTGCCTGCAGGACGATGTGGCCGACCGCATGCTGGAAATGCTGGCCGGCGCCATGCAGGAAATATCCGTGGGCGATCCTGGCCTGCTGTCGACCGACGTGGGGCCGATCATTGATGCCGGTCAGCTGGCCATGCTCGAAGAACACGCCAGGCGCATGGACAGGGAAGCGCGGCTGATTGCAAAAGCGCCCTTGCCGGACAATCTGCCGCCCGGTCACTGGTTTGCCCCAAGAGCCTATGAGATTGAGCGCATTGATCAGCTGGAGCGGGAAATTTTTGGCCCCATTCTGCACGTCATTCGCTACAAGTCCAGCCGGCTTGACGAGCTGATCGACAATATCAACAAGACCGGCTATGGTCTGACTCTGGGTGTTCACAGTCGCATTGACCAGACGTTCCGCTACGTGGCACATCAGGTATGTGTCGGCAACGCCTACATCAATCGCAACATGACCGGCGCGGTGGTCGGGGTGCAGCCGTTTGGCGGTGAAGGCCTGTCCGGCACCGGCCCCAAGGCCGGCGGTCCGCACTATCTGTACCGCTTTGTGACCGAGCGAACCCTGACCAACAACACGGCGGCCATTGGTGGCAACACCACGCTGATGTCGCTGTCTGAATAGCAGGTATCAAACAGTACGGACACGCACGCAATGACGGCGCAGCCAGTGAACAAATCCGGACTGAACCGCCCCGACCGGGCGGTTCAGTCCATGCCTGGGGCGCAAGGCGGTGCCATTTTGCCGCGCACGGGTGGCGCTGCCTGATGTACCAGCAGTATTACGGATTGGCCGAACGGCCGTTTACCATCACGCCCAACCCCCGGTTTGTGTATTTGAGCCCGCGCCACCGCGATGCCCTGGCGCATTTGCTTTATGGTGTGGGGCAGGGCGGCAGCGGCGGGTTTGTTCAGCTGACCGGCGAGGTGGGCACCGGCAAGACCACGCTGTGCCGGGTGGCGCTGGAACAGGCGCCCGAAAACACCCATATTGCGCTGCTGCTCAACCCCATGCTGTCGCCGGCAGAGCTTTTGCAGGCCATCTGTCATGAGCTGGGCATTGCCGTCGAGGACGAGTACGCCAGCCTTCAAAGCCTTCAGAAAAAACTCAACGCCTATCTCCTTGAGCGGCATGCGCAAGGCGACCGGGTTGTTCTTGTCGTGGATGAAGCGCAGAACATGAGCCGCGAGGGGCTGGAGCAGATTCGCCTGCTGACCAACCTGGAAACGGCCACCGACAAGCTTCTGCAAATCATTCTTATCGGCCAGCCCGAACTGCGGGAGGTGCTCGCGCGCCAGGAGCTGCGGCAGCTGGCGCAAAGAATTACCGCCCGGTTTCACCTCGAGGCGCTCAACGCCGGCGAAACCGAAGCCTATGTGCGCCACCGGCTGGAAGTGGCCGGCGCCGAACGCTGTCCCTTTACGCCCGGGGGGCTGCGCGCCCTGCATGCCGCTTCGGGCGGTGTTCCAAGGCTGATCAACATCATTGCCGACCGCGCCCTGATGGCCGGCTATGCCCGCGACACCGAGCACATCGGCGCGCGGCTGGTGCGCGCTGCAGCAGCCGAGGTGGGCGGCGATTCATCCCTGGTCGGACGCAGCGCTGTGCGCGGAGTGGTTGCGGCAGCAGCGCTGGCCCTTGTGCTGTCGGCCGGTGGCGGGTTGTCGTGGCTCATGCTGCGCGCCGCGCCTGAAACCCCCGATGCCTCTGCCGGGCGGGCGGCCTGGCAGGCTGCGTTCGATGACGTGTCTCCTGCCGGCGCCTGGGTGGAAATGGCCGCTTTGTGGCCGCAATTCAGCGCATTTGATGTTGAGGAAGCCTGCAGCGGTGAACCGGTTGAAGGCCTGGTGTGCCTGCACCGCCGTGGCAGCTGGTCATATCTTGAAAGAGTTGACTTGCCGCTTGTGCTGCGGCTGGTTGAACCCTTTGATGCACGTGTGCTTCTGGTGACGCTTGAGCCGGGCAGCGCTGTGCTGCGCCATCAGGGCCAGGACTGGCGAGTGCCGCAGCGTGAGCTCGAACGGCGCTGGCATGGTGATGTGCTGATTGTCTGGCCAGACCCGGGCAATGCGCTTAAACTTGATGACTCCGGCCCGGCGGTTGAACATGCCAGGCAGCTGGCGGCCCAGTTGGACAACGATCCGTGGACGGGGCCGGCCGGCGATGTGTACGACAAAACCTTTCGGCGCTGGGTTATCCGGTTTCAGCGCCGCAACGGGCTGGAGGAGGACGGGGTCATTGGTCCTGAAACCCGTCTGTTCTTGCGCTATCCGCATGAGTTTTCGCCGGTTTTGCTAAGTGACAGTGACGGAGTCTGAAGTTGTCTTTTATCCTGGATGCACTGAAAAAATCGGATGCCCGGCGGCGCCGCGAGTCGGCGCCTGGCCTGCACACTCCGACACCGGAGCCGCCGCGCAGGCGTGGCGGCACCGCGCGCTGGATTATTT
>DATGTG010000049.1:0-8795 GCA_035301965.1 Wenzhouxiangella sp.
AGGATTCGCAGGATATTTCGGCGGAGACCTGCCGGAAAGGAAGGGATCAACCAGAACTAAACGCGCGCCCAATACCACAGGCACATCAGCAGTATACGCCAGCCAAACACAAAACGCCACAATTATTTTTATTGCCGCCGACTGCCTGGATTATTGTGCCGGCAAACCGGCCATCGTAATGCCCTGCATGATGTCGGCGGTGCGGGCCAGAATTTTGAGGATGCGCTGGTAGCGGTCAATGTAAAGCCTCATCAGCGGACACCTGCCATTGAGCGTCGGCCCGAAAACAGCCTGACTGCAGCAAAAAAACACCGCGATTTTGCTGATTTTTTGCAGCCGCAAGCGTTGCCATGACGGGCCGCAGAGCCAAAAATCATGCAAATCCTCTTTTCAAAAGCGGATTTGCACGGTCGTCATTGTTGCCAAACCTTGACTCTGCTGCAGCAAGAATAAATTCAAGCGCGGCCATGAAGTCAGGCCTTGATGTCCTCAAACAAAGGCGTTGCGGGCTTCTGCACTCCGGATTCCACTGTTTGCAACAGTTTGACAATTATTGCGGGTGCTTTTCCTGCCATTCGTCATCCAGTTCGCCGGTCAGGTCGTCGAGCGCGCGCTGGCGGCTGAAGGCGGGGTGGCCGGGGGTCAGGGTGGACCAGTCGGGGTGGTGGCGGGCGCGGCGCAGGGTGCGCGGCAGGCGGGCGCGCTGTGCGCTGCCGGCAGCGTCAATCTGCAGCGGTGAGCGGCTGCCGTGGCCGCGCTTCACCAGGGCTTGCAGAAGATGCAGGGCGCGTGCCATGAGCAGGCGGATGACGGCGTCGTCGACCTGGACAAGAACCCGGCCGCGCAGGCGCGAGCGCAGCCTGGGCCCGCCGCCCTGAAGCAGCCCGCCGGCGGCGCCGGCAATGGCACCCACCAGGGTGCCGGTGCCCAGCGTCAGGCCGCCGCTGGCGACATCGACCACGGCCCCGGCGCCCGCTCCGGCGGCGGCATAGCCCGAGGCCCGCAGGCCGTAGTGGCGCAGGGTTTCGGGATCGAAAGGATCGGTGCGCCAGCGGCCGTCGGACAGGGGCAGGCCGTCGTCGTCCACTTTTTCCTGGCCAAAGCGATAGAGCTCAAGCAAGGTATCGGCACACACCTGCTCGCGCTCGCGAATCATGTCCTGCAGCTGCCGGCGAACCCGTTTTTGTCCGGCCCGGTCATCGCGCCGGGCTTCCAGGGCGCAGGCGGCGGCATCGAGCAGCAGGTCGGCCACGGCGGTCAGTCCGGCGTGACGGCGCCTGTCCTCTTCGACCTTGCGGTGGGCCATCCAGGCGCCCAACGCATCGGCATGACTGTCGAGCAGGCTTTTGAGCTTTTCAAACAGCCGCAGCTCGGTGGTCGGGTCGCGCACCGCCACATCAAAGGCCTGCACGGTGTGCAGCCCCACCCTGGCCAGGGCTTGCTGCCACTGATCGCGCCGGCTGTCGGGCGCGGCGGTAAAGTTAAGCACCGCCAGCATGGGCCGGGCGCACCACTGCAGTATGGCCAGTTCGTCCTGGTATTTTTCCAGCACCGGCTCGCGGGCATCGATGACGTAAAGCGCGGCGTCAACATCCAGCATCAGGGCCAGCACACTGGCTTCCTGGGCAAAGCGCTGAACCGCCTGCGACTGCCGAAGAAAGCCCTTGACCCGCTCCGGCCCGTCGTGGCGCTGGCCGGGCCGGCTGTCCAGCCACTCGATCAGTTCGGGGGCGTTTTCTAGGCCGGGGGTGTCAAACAGCTCTATGCGGGTGCCGTCTTCGGCCACCAGCTGGGCGGGCTCCACCTGGCGAGTGGTGCCGCCCTGGTCGCGCACCTGGCCAAAATCGCGGTTGTGGGTCAGGGTGCGCACCAGCGAGGTTTTGCCGGTGTTGGTGTGGCCCACCACTGCCAGGCGCAGGTGGCCCTTGGAACGCTGTTTCATGACGCGGCCTCCGCATTGTGAAGACCGCGCTGCAGGCGCGCCAGTTCGGCGGCATCGGGCTGCTCGCGGTCGATGAATACAATGCCCGCACCGGCGCGCCGGGCCAGGGCCTGCCAGTCGTGCCGGCGCGGGCCAATATCGGCGCCCCGCTCGGCCAGCCGGTGTTCTTCGTCGAGCACCAGCCACAGCGGCGCGTCGGCGGCCTCGGACAGGCGCACCAGAAATCTTTCGGTGCCGGCATCCGGTGTTCTGAGCATGGAGCAAACGCCAATCAGCGCCTCGGCCGGGCGGCGGCGGGCGCCGACGGCTTTCAGCACGGCGCTGCGCTGCCGGCGGCTGTCGGCGCGGCCCACATCACTGACCTTCAGGCCGGACAGCAGTCCCCTGGCATCGGCCTTTTCATTGTCCAGTTCGATGGCCACCGCCAGCAGTCCGCTGGCGCCGGGTTTTTTCCTGCGGCGCGGACGTTCGACAGCTTCGGGCAGCGCGACGCCCGGCTCAGACGCCGGCTGCGGCAGCGGTGCCAGATCGACGCTCAGGCGCAGGTAGCCGGGCCGGCCGGTGTCCAGCGCCACGCGGCGCGCGCTGAAGCGGGCCGCCAGCGCCGACCAAAGAGCAAAAAAAGCGCGCGGCACAACGGCCCAGGCGGCAATGACGGCCAGCAGGTATTGGGCCCAGCGCGTCCGCAGGGCGGCGTCGGTGGCGGCCTCGCGGCCCACGGCAATCCAGCCCGGGTCGATGGCCGGGAAAAAACCGAGCAGCTGCGGCCACCAGACAAGGATTTCCGCCAGGCGCACCACCGTGCCGTCGGCCAGAAGCGTGGTGCCCCAGTACAAGTCGTACTGGGCCACAGAAAACAGCAGGGCCAATACAATGAGCGCGCCGGCAGCGCAGGCCAGCCAGAAAACATGGGTCAGCAGGCTCAGCCGCCAGCGTCCCCACGGCGTGAGCAGGGCTGATGCAAATGCCGCCATGACATCGGCCGCCAGCGTGGATGACAGCAGGCGCGGCGCAAGGCGGCGCAGCAGACCGGTGGCCAGGCGGCCAACCGCACCGCCTGATGCCCTGCGGCGGGGCCGCGGCCGCATGCCGACAAGCAGCCAGACGATCATCCAGGCAAGCAGCATCAGGGTGGGGAAAAGCAGCAGCACGGCCACCGCCAGCAGTATTTCGACCTGACGGTCGGCCGCCACGGCGCGCCCGGCCACAAGCCCCGTCAAAAGCCCAAGCACGGCCAAGCCCAGGGTGAGCCAGCCCAGCCCGCTGACAAGGCGCTGAATATCGGCGCGCACGGCGGCGGCTTCGGGCAGGGCGGCCGCGCGGGCGGCCAGGCGACCGGCAAAATCGCGGCCGCTGGCGCGAGCAATGGCCGCCGCCTTGTCGTCGGGCCGGCGGCCCAGACGCTCTTCGGCGCGCCGAAAGGATTCGGTCAGCAGCCAGTCGTCAATTTTCAGGTTGCTCATTCGGCCCCGCTTGTTGAGAGGTCTTTTTGATTTCATTGCCGCAAATCATAACGCGCGGGGCCGGAATTGATTCTGGTCAACAAATCCCGCGCTGAATCAACCATAATTCGCGACCCGACAGATTCACCGGTTCAACCTATTGAAGCCTTGAGGACTTCTTCGATGGCCAATTCCACCATATACAACGACCGCGTTGTCAGGCAGTTTGCCTGGGCAACCGTCATCTGGGGCATTATCGGCATGCTGGTTGGCGTTTTCATCGCCGCGCAGCTGATCTGGCCCGAGCTGGGCGGCGGCATTTCGTGGCTCAGCTACGGCCGCCTGCGCCCGCTGCACACCAACGGCGTCATTTTCGCCTTTGGCGGCACGGGGCTGATCGGTACCAGCTATTACGTGGTACAGCGCACCTGCCACGCCCGCCTGTTTTCCGACAAGCTGGCGGCTTTCAGCTTCTGGGGCTGGCAGGCCGTGCTGGTGGGGGCCGTCATCACCCTGCCCCTGGGCTTTACCATGAGCAAGGAATACGCCGAGCTGGCCTGGCCGCTGGCGGTGCTGCTGACCATTGTGTGGGTGGCCTACGCGGTTGTGTTTTTCGGCACCATTGCCAAGCGCCGGGTCAGCCATATTTATGTGGCCAACTGGTTCTATGGTGCGTTCATCATCACCATCGCCGTGCTCCACATTGTCAACAACCTGTCGCTGCCAACCGACTGGTGGCATTCCTATCCGGTTTATTCGGGTGCGGTTGATGCCATGGTGCAGTGGTGGTACGGGCACAACGCCGTCGGCTTTCTGCTCACCGCCGGCTTTCTGGGCATGATGTACTACTTCGTGCCCAAGCAGGCCAATCGCCCGGTCTATTCCTACCGGCTGTCCATTGTGCATTTCTGGTCGCTGATTGCCATTTACATGTGGGCCGGACCGCACCACCTGCACTACACCTCACTGCCCAACTGGGTGCAGTCGGTGGGCATGGTGTTTTCCGTCATGCTGCTGGCCCCCAGCTGGGGCGGCATGATCAACGGCATGGCCACTCTTTCGGGCGCCTGGCACAAGCTCAGAACCGATCCCGTGCTGCGCTTTCTGATCGTGTCGGTGTCGTTTTACGGCCTGGCCACCTTTGAAGGCTCCATGCTGTCGGTCAAGACCGTCAACGCCCTGTCGCACTACACCGACTGGACCGTGGGCCACGTTCACGCCGGCGCGCTGGGCTGGGTGGCCATGATTACCATGGGCTCGCTGTACTCGCTGTTCCCGCGCGTGTTCGGCGTCGAGAAAATGTATTCGACCCGGCTGATTGAATGGCATTTCTGGGTCACCACCATCGGCACGGTGTTCTACATCACCGCCATGTGGATTGCCGGCGTCATGCAGGGCCTGATGTGGCGCACCTTCAACGACGACGGCACGCTGACCTACACCTTCATCGAGGTGCTGCAGCAGACCAAGCCGTATTACATGCTGCGCTTTGTGGGCGGCGTCATCTTCCTGTCCGGGCTATTCATCATGCTCTACAACGTGTGGAAAACCTGGCAGATGCGCGCCGAAGACAAGCTGGATGTGGCCATTCCCGCGCCCGCCGGCGCCTGACGTCAACAGTTTGGAGATTTAGCTATGCATGACAAGATCGAACGCAACGTCGGGCTGCTGGCCATTCTCATTGTGGTGGCCATCAGCACCGGCGGCCTGGTTGAAATCATTCCGCTGATGTTCAAGGCATCGGTGGTGGAGCCGGCCGAAGGCGTGGAGCCCTACAGCCCGCTGCGTCTGGCCGGCCGCGATGTGTACGTATCGGAAGGCTGCTACGGTTGCCACAGCCAGCAGATTCGCTCGCTGCGCGCCGAAACCGAGCGCTACGGCCATTATTCCATTGCCGGCGAATCGGTTTACGACCGCCCCTTCCAGTGGGGCTCAAAGCGCACCGGACCGGACCTGGCCCGGGTGGGCGGACGCTACAGCGACGACTGGCACGAGCTGCACCTGCTCGACCCGCGCGCCGTGGTGCCCGAGTCCAACATGCCGGCCTACCCGTGGCTGGCCGAGCGCTTTGTCGATCCGGGAAAGATCCAGCAGCGCATGCGCGTGCTCAAGCGCCTGGGCGACCCGTATTCCGATGAGGACATCGAGGCCGCTGCCGAAGCCGTGGCCGGGCGCACCGAGCTGGAGGCCGTGATTGCCTACCTGCAGGGCCTGGGCACCGAATGGACCGGCCAGGGCGCAACCGCCGCGGGCAGCAACTGATGAGCGGCCTGTTCACCACGGTCGCGCTGCTGGCCTTTACCGCCGTGGTGGTGTGGGTGTTCGTCATCAAGCGCAAGGAAGACTTTGACGAGCAGGCCCGGCTGCCGCTGGAAGACAACGAAGAACTGCCTGAACAGGATAAAGGCAGGGACAACGACAGGGAATCCAAGGAGAACTCCAAATGACTGCGTTCTGGCATTGGTATGTGGTCATCATTACGCTGGCGGTGACCGCCGCGCTGGTGTGGCTGTTTTACGGCACCAGCCGCATGCGTGTTGAAGAAACGCCCGACAGCGAAGGCACCACCGGCCACGTGTGGGATGAAGACCTGCGCGAATACAACAACCCCATGCCGCGCTGGTGGCTGTGGATGTTCTATATTTCGGCCATTTTCAGCGTTCTTTACCTGGTGCTGTATCCGGGCCTGGGCCGCTATGAAGGCGTGCTGGGCTGGAGCCAGGAAAAGCAGCATGACGAGCAGGTGGCCAGAGCGGCCCAGGACTTCGAAAGCGCCTACGGCGAACTGGCCGCGCTGCCGGTTGACGAGCTGGCACAGGACTCGCGGGCGCTGGAGGCGGGCCGCAATATCTTTGCCCACAACTGCTCCACCTGCCACGGATCGGATGCGCGCGGTGCCGAAGGCTACCCCAACCTGACCAACAATCAGTGGATATGGGGCGGTGAGCCGGAGCGTGTACTGGAAACCATCCAGCACGGGCGCCAGGCGCTGATGACCCCGTTTGGCGACATGCTCAGCGACCAGGAAATCACGCGCACGGCCGCCTACGTGCAGCAGCTGGCCGGCCGCCGGGCCGACGCCACCATGGCCGCCGCCGGCAAAAAGGTTTTTGACATGCACTGCGTGGCCTGTCACGGACCGGACGGCACCGGCAACATTCATCTTGGCGCACCCGACCTGACCGCGGGCGTTTATACTTATGGCGGTGACCTGAACACCATTCGCACCACCATTCGCAGCGGACGCAACGGCCAGATGCCCGCTCAGCTGGAGCTTCTGGGCGAAGCGCGCACCCGACTGGTGGCGGCTTATGTACTCAGCCTCAACCAGGACGATCATGCCGAGAAATGATCCGCATATTCCCCGTCGCCCCCTGGCCCAGCGCCTGGGGGCGATTTTATGGCCTTCTTTCTTTGCCGCTGGCGTGGCCTGTATGGTTTTTTTCAGCATCGTCGACCCGCTGATGCTGCGCGACATGACCTTTCCCGATTTTGAAATTGGCCGCATGGGTGGTTACACCCTCGGCTTTTTTCTTTTCTGGGCGGCCACGGCCTCGTCCAGTCTCTTTACCTGGCTGCTGCTGCGGCCAGCCAGTCGGTTTCACGGTAAGCTCAACCAATGAGTGAAGGCGGACAGCCACAAACCATTCCGCTCTACATCAAGGCTCCAAAAGTTTATCCCCGCGAAATCAAGGGGCGCTTTGCCAGCCTGAGAGTGATCGCTGCCTGGGTTCTCCTGGGCATGTACTACGTTATTCCCTGGATCAGCGTCAACGGCCAGCAGCTGGTGCTGTTTGACCTGGTCAACCGCAAATTCCATATTCTGGGCCTGACCCTGTGGCCGCAGGACTTGATCATCCTGTCGCTGCTGCTGGCCATGGCGGCGCTCACGCTGTTCTTCTTCACCGCCCTGGCCGGCCGCCTGTGGTGCGGCTACGCCTGTCCGCAAACGGTGTGGACCGAGGTGTTCCTGTGGATGGAGCGCATCACCGAGGGGCGGCGCAACCAGCGCATGCGCCTGGATGCCGGCCCCTGGAACCGCAACAAGATTGTCCGCAAGTCCACCAAGCAGTTTTTGTGGATTGTCTTTGCCCTGTGGACGGGCTTTACCTTTGTGGGCTTTTTTGTGCCCATACGCGACGTGGCCGTGCGCGCGCTTGACTTCAACCTGGGTGGCTGGGAAACCTTCTGGCTGTTTTTCTACGCCTTTGCCACCTACGGCAACGCCGGTTTTCTGCGCGAGCAGGTGTGCAAGTACATGTGCCCCTATGCGCGCTTTCAGTCGGCCATGCTCGATGACGATTCGCTGATCATTTCGTACGACGTCGAGCGCGGCGAGCCGCGCGGGCCGCGCAAGCGTTCGGCCAACCCGGCCGAGCTGGGGCTGGGCGACTGCATCGACTGCATGGCCTGCGTGCAGGTGTGTCCCACCGGTATTGATATCCGCGACGGGCTGCAGATCGAGTGCATTGCCTGCGCCGCCTGCATCGACGCCTGCGACGATGTCATGGACAAGATGGGCTATCCGCGCGGACTGATCCGCTATTCCACCGGCAACGCCATGGCCGGGCGGCCGACCCGCATTTTGCGCCCGCGCATTTTCATCTACCTGGGCGCGCTGCTGGCGCTCATGGCGCTGGTTGGCATGACCGTGGCCAGCCGCCAGCCGCTGCTGGTGGACGTGCTGCGCGACCGCACCGCCCTGCACCGGGTCAGCGACCAGATGCTTGAAAACCCCTACACCATCAAGCTGACCAACCGCACCGAGGACGAACTCCATATCAGCATCGCGGTCGAAGGCCTGGACGGCATTTATGTCATCGAACCGGTCCGTCCCGTTACCGTGGCGCCCTCGCAGGTGGCCAACCAGCCGCTGACCATCGGCCTGCCGCTTGAGAACGCCCGGGCCGGCATGCACGCCATCACGGTCAGCGCCAGCGACGACGACGGGCAGGTTCACAGCGAAACCGAAACCCGTTTCTTCATTCCGGCCCGGGCCCTGGAAAACGCTCAATGAAAACTGCTGCACACAAGCCTGCACACCCCTGGTACAAGGAATTCTGGGCCTGGTTTGTGCTGGCCATCCCCGCCCTGGGCGTTGCCTCGGGCGTGGCCATGATTGTCATCAGCCTGCACAATGCGCCGCAGGAAATTACCGGTGACCATCAGCGCCTGGGCAAAACCACCGTGGCCACCGGCTCCATGTCCGGCGCGGCTCAGGCGCTGGGCCTGTCCGGCCGCCTGTCGGTTGGCAATGGCCGGGCTGAGCTGCTGCTGGAGGCCAGGCGGCCGGAAGATCTGCCGTCTACCCTGCTGCTGCGCTTTGATCACCCGGTCGATGCACGCTTCGATACTTCAGTTGAGCTCGAGCGCCGGGATGCCGGGCGCTGGGTGGCCGATCTGAGCGACCA
>DATGTG010000050.1:0-7071 GCA_035301965.1 Wenzhouxiangella sp.
GGGTGGCCTGGTGGTCGACCCGACAGGGACTTGATCAAACCGTGCATCCGCATCAGCTCAGACACTCGTTCGCTTCCCATATTCTTGAGTCCTCCGGCGATCTGCGTGCCGTTCAGGAACTGCTCGGCCACGCCAATTTGAGCACCACCCAGATATACACTCATCTCGATTTCCAGCACCTGGCTGAAACCTACGACCGCACCCATCCACGCGCCAAAAACAGGGACTGAGGCCGGTGCGCCGCCAGGGCCGGCTGCCCTGACCAGGCGAAAACGCGGATTGTCCTGTACGCCTGCCGTCCCCATGTTGGGACTTTCCACCTCATCAACGAGCCAACTGAATCATGGAACAATACCGCGGAACAACCATTGTTTCGGTCCGACGCGGCAATCAGGTCGTGATTGCCGGCGATGGCCAGGTCACGCTTGGCAATACCGTCATGAAATCCAACGCCCGCAAGGTGCGGCGTCTGTACAAGGATCGCATTCTGGCCGGGTTTGCCGGCGCCACGGCCGATGCATTCACCCTTTTCGAGCGCTTTGAAAGCAAGCTTGAAATGCACTCCGGTCACCTGACCCGGGCCGCAGTTGAGCTGGCCAAGGACTGGCGCACCGACCGGCTTTTGCGCCGGCTTGAGGCACTTCTGGCCGTGGCCGACCATGAAGCATCGCTGATCATTACCGGCAACGGCGATGTCATTGAACCCGAGGAAAGCCTGATTGCCATAGGCTCGGGCGGCCCCTACGCGCAGGCAGCCGCGCGCGCCATGCTGCGCCACACCGAAATGGATTCCGAATCCATCTGCCGCGAGGCGCTCACCATTGCCGGCGAAATCTGCATTTACACCAACCAGACTTTCACCATAGAAACTCTCGACACCGATTCAGGAAACAACGCTTGACATGACCCAGATGACCCCCCGTGAAATAGTCCAGGAGCTGGACCGTCACATCATCGGCCAGGCCGATGCCAAGCGCGCGGTGGCCATTGCGCTGAGAAACCGCTGGCGACGCCTCCAGGTTGAAGAAAGCCTGCAGCCTGAAATCACGCCCAAGAACATCCTGATGATCGGCCCCACCGGCGTGGGCAAGACAGAAATTGCACGCCGCCTGGCCACGCTCGCCAAGGCCCCTTTCATCAAGGTGGAGGCCACCAAGTTCACCGAGGTGGGCTATGTCGGCAAGGACGTGGAATCCATCATCCGCGATCTGGCCGAGGCCAGCTACAAGCTCACCCGCGAGCAGGCCATGCAGGAGGTGCGCTCGCGTGCCGAAGATGCCGCGGTTGAACGCGTCATCGACATCATGCTGCCCCAAAGACCTTCCAGCGGCTTTGCCGAAGCGCCCGCCGAAGACAGCGGCAATTCGGAAACCCGCCGCAAAATGCTGCGCAGGCTTCTCGCCGGCGAGCTCAACGAGCGCGAAATCGAGATCGACCTTGATATCCACCTGGGCGTGGAAATCATGGCACCGCCGGGCATGGAGGAAATGACCAGCCAGCTGCAGCAGATGTTTTCCAACATGTCGGGCCAGCGCAAGCAAACCCGGCGCATGAAGGTCAAGGACGCCATTCCTGCGTTGATTGAGGAAGAGGCCGGCCGCATGATCAACGAGGAGGAGGTCAAGCAAAAGGCGCTTGAAGCGGCCGAGCAGCGCGGCATCGTGTTTCTGGATGAAATCGACAAGGTGGCCCGCCGTGCCGAAGGCGGCAGCGCCGGAGAGGTTTCACGCGAAGGCGTGCAGCGCGACTTGCTGCCGCTGGTGGAAGGCACCACGGTCAACACCCGCTATGGCCCGGTCAGCACCTCGCACATTCTGTTTATTGCCTCCGGCGCCTTTCATGTGGCCAGGCCGTCCGACCTGGTGCCCGAACTTCAGGGGCGCCTGCCCATCCGCGTTGAGCTGCGTGCCCTGTCGGCCGATGATTTCAAGCGCATCCTGACCGAGCCCGATGCCTGCCTGACCCGGCAGTACATTGCGCTGATGGCCACCGAAGGCGTCGGGCTGGAGTTTACCGACGATGCCATCACGCGGCTTGCAGAAATCAGCTTTGCCGTCAACGAGTCGACCGAGAACATCGGCGCACGGCGACTGCACACCATCATGGAGCACCTGCTGGAGGAAATTTCGTATTCGGCCCCGGACCGCTCCAGTGAAAAAATCGTCGTTGATGCCGACTATGTCAACCGGTCGCTGCAGGATCTGGCCGGCAACGAAGACCTCAGCCGGTATATTCTTTGATGCGACAATAGCGGTTATGTCAAAGGTCTTGGCACCAGCATGAACAAAGAACCAGCCAGCGCCATTGTTATCAAGGACGTCACTCTGCGCCTCGGCGGACGGGTCATCCTCGAGCGCCTGAGCGCGAGCATTCCTGCCGGCAAGGTCACTGCCGTGCTCGGCCCCAGTGGCGCCGGCAAAACCACCCTCATGCGGCTGGCTTTGGGACAGCTCAGGCCCGACAGCGGCCAGGTGTGGATGGGCAATGTGCGTGTTGACACACTGAGTGCGCGCGAGCTGGGCCGCCTGCGCCGCGACACCGGCGTGCTGCTGCAAAGTGGTGCCCTGTTTACCGATCTGACCGTTTTTGACAACGTGGCCCTGCCCGTGCGCGAGCATACCGGGCTGCCTGAATCACTGATTGCCCGGCTGGTTCTGATGAAGCTTGAAATGGTTGGCTTGCGCGGCACCGCCAATCTGTATCCGGCCGAGCTTTCGGGCGGCATGCGCCGGCGCGTGGCCACCGCCCGCGCCATGGCCCTGGACCCCGACATCATGTTTTACGATGAACCCTTTGCCGGGCTGGACCCCATTTCCCTGGGCGTGTCGCTGCGGCTCATTCGTGACATCAATGCCGCGCTGGGCACAACAAGCATTGTCATCACCCACGATGTGGGCGAAATCGCCAAGCTGGCCGACCACGCCATCATCATTGCCAACCGCAGGCTGATGGCCAGCGGGTCGCCGGCCGAGCTGGCCGGCAGCACCGATGCGCTGGTGCGCCAGTTCATGCAGGGTGAGCCCGACGGCCCGGTGCCGTTCCACTACCCGGCCCGCGCGCTTGAATCCGACCTGCTGGCGTCTGGAGAGAAACAATGAGCACGCCTTCTTCCGGCAACGCCCTGACCGCTCCGCTGCGCGAGCTGGGCCGGGCCGGCATTTTTCTGCTCACGGTTCTGGCCCGCCTGCGGCTGGGCCCCGCCCAGCTGGGCGAACTGCTGCGCCAGGTTTACTTTGCCGGCGTGCGCTCGCTGGTCATCATCGTCATTTCCGGTTTTTTCGTCGGCCTGGTGCTGACTTTGCAGACCTACGACACGCTGACCCGCTTCGGGGCATCCGATGCCGTGTCCACCGTTCTTGCCCTGTCGCTGTTTCGCGAGCTTGGCCCGGTTTTGGCGGCCCTGTTGTTTGCCGGGCGGGCCGGAACGTCCATTACCGCCGAAATCGGCCTGATGCGCGCCACCGAGCAGCTTGATGCGCTTGAGCTGATGGCCATTGACCCGATAGAGCGCATCGTGCAGCCACGTCTTCTGGCCGGCATGATTGCCCTGCCGGCTCTGGTGCTGGTCTTTAATGTCACCGCCATTGTCGGGGGCATATTTTTTGCCGTATTCCTGATGGGCAGTGACCCCACCGCGTTCTGGAGCAACATGCAATCCTCGGTGGAGCTCATGCGCGACTTTGGCGGCGGCATGTTCAAATCGGTATGCTTCGGATTTGTTGCCGCGTGGGTGGCCACCTGGTACGGCTGGTCGGCCCGCCCCACCAGTGAAGGCGTGGCCCTGGCCACCACCCAAACCGTTATTGCCACCGCCATTTCGGTGCTGGTTCTCGACTTCGTTCTTTCAGCATTCATGCTCTAGAAAACATCATGAAATCATCCCATCAAATTGAACTGACCGCCGGAATTTTTCTTTTGCTGGCCATTGCCGCACTGGTATTTCTGGCCCTGCACGCAACCGATCGCGGCGTGGTATCGGGCGACACCTACACGCTTAATGCCCAGTTTTCCAACATCGGCGGGCTCAAGCCGCGCGCCAAGGTCAGCATGGGCGGGGTCACCATAGGCTCGGTCGACAGCATTGCGCTGGACCCGGAAACCTTCGAAGCCAATGTCACGCTCAAAATTGGCGAGCGCTATGACAACCTGCCCGACGACACGTCGGCATCCATATTGACCAGCGGCATTCTGGGCGACCAGTACATAGGGCTTGAGCCCGGCGGCTCGCCCGACACCCTGCGCGACGGCGACAGCATTCTCATCACCAGCTCGGCCATGGTGCTCGAACAGCTCATTGGCCGCTACATGTTCAACAGCGACGATTCCGGAGACAACTGATGCATACGGCAACAGCAAGATCCTTACTTTCCAGCCTCCTGTTTCTGGCAATCATGGCCGTTTCCGCGCCGACCATGGCCGACCCGGAAGGAGCCGTTGAAATCATAGAATCGACCACCGGCAGACTGACCGGCATGATCGAGGGCAACCGGGACGCCTACAAAAGCGATCTTTCATCCCTGCAGGCCGACGTAAAAGACGTTCTTTTGCCGGCCATAGACGAAATATATTCGGCCCGGCTGGTGCTGGGAAGGCACGGACGCGGCAAGGACAATGAGGAAATTGCCGCATTTGCCAACGCCCTTATCGGCCAGTTGCTCGACCGCTATGCCAGTGCCCTGCTCGACTACAACCTCAAGGACCGCATCGAAATACTGCCGCTGGCCGGCAACAACACCGACCGCCAGACCCGCGTGCGCACCCGGGTTGACCTTGACAGCGGCGAGCGTGCGCCGGTCGATTACGTGCTGAGAAATACCGATGACGGCTGGAAGATTTTTGACGTCATCATCGAGGGCATTTCATACGTGGCCACATTCCGCTCGCAGATTGACCAGGAAATCCGCAAGACCAGCTTTGACGACATGCTCAAGCGCCTGGAAAGCGGCGATCTTGAAGTTGAAATCGATGACTGATCACGACGACATCATCAGCCTGGAAGGCCGGCTGACCTCCGCAGAAGTGACGGATGTCGAACAGCGCCATCGCGCGCGCTTCGACAGCGGCCGCTTTCCGTTGGCGGTCAGCCTGGACAACGTGGAGTCGGGCGACTCCAGCGCCCTGGCCCTGCTGCTGGAATGGCAGGCGCGGGCGCGCCGGGCCGGTCGGGAAATCCGCTTTGAAAACCCGCCGCAGGGGCTGCGTGTCATTGCCCGTCTGACCGGCATAGAGCAGCTTCTGGGCTGGCAGCCGGACAGCCACCACAGCAATACGGGCCGGGAACAATGATCAAAAGACGCCTGTTGACGGCTGTGGCCGCTGTTGTGCTGGCCGCAGGCTGCGCAACCACCGCCCCGCCGCCCGACGAGCGCCATCCGCAAGACCCCTGGGAGCCTTACAACCGTAACATGTTCAAATTCAACATGGCGGTTGACCAGGCAGTGGTGCGCCCTGTTGCCATTGGCTACGACAGGATCACGCCCGAACCGGCCCAAAAGGGCATCCGCAATTTTTTCAGAAACATCCGCTCGCCCATAGACTTCATCAATCTGATCCTTCAGGGCCGCCCGAAGGAAGCCGGCACCAAGCTGATGCGCTTTACGGCCAACACCATTTTTGGCATCGGCGGGCTTTTTGATGTTGCCACCCCCGGCGGCGTGCCGGAACACCGCGCCGATTTTGGCCAGACGCTGGCCAAATGGGGCTGGAAAGACAGCCGCTATCTTGTTCTGCCGGTGCTGGGACCCTCATCCATTCGGGACGGCATAGGTCGCGGTGGCGATGCCGGGTTCAGCTTTGCCTGGCGCTGGGTGCTGGAAGAAACCAGCTACGGGTGGATACTGCTGGACGGCATACAGGCGCGTCATGCCCTGCTGCCGCTGGATGCCGATATTCAGTCGGCCTACGATCCGTATATCTTCATGCGCGATGCCTGGCTGCAGCGCCGCGCCCATCTGACCTCGCAGGGCGAGGAAGAACTGCCCGACTACGATGCGTTTCTGGACGAGCTGGATGATTATGACGACGACTGACGGGATTGCGTAAAAGAGCCCGGCAGCAAACACTTTAGCCATACAGCGACAGCAAATAGCCCAGCCGGTCCTCCACCCAGCGGCTGACCGGCATCAGCTCAATACCCAAACGCTGCTGAAGCGCATCGGTATCAACACGGGGCCCGTCATCCAGCCGGGCATAGGCTGCGTAAAGCTCGGAAATAACCTGCGCCGAATGCGCGCTGCCCGTCTGATAGCTCAAGTCATTGGCAAAGGCCTCAACCGACTGCGGCGCAAAATGCACTTCGCGGCCGTAAACCCGGGCCAGGTATCGGCACAGTTCGGGCCCGGTCACCGCTTCCGGGCTGGCAATATCAATGGCCTCACCCGCCACATCCGCCTGCAGGCAAGCCACGGCAATCCGACCCTGGTCCTCGGTTGATGTCCAGCTGAGGCGGCGTTCGGCCGGCAGCGGCGGATAGCGCAGACGTCCAAAATCACGGATTTCGGTGATGATGTGGCTCCAGACCAGGTTGGCCAGATACAGCGTTGGCTGCAGCACCACGGCGGGCACTTCGGAAGACAGCACCTGCGCGACCAGCCGACGGGCGGCATCGACAAAAGTGCACGATGGCATGGCGCTGCCACAATATCCGCTGGTGGTGAAAACCACCCTTTCAAGCCCGTGAGTGCGCGCAGCGGTCAGCACATTGTCAACCGTCTGCTGCGCCTCGCCGGTATCGGGCATGTGGTTGAGATGGAAAAACACCGCCTGGCAGCCCGCCATCGCTTCGGCCACCGAAACGGCATCGAGAAGATCGGCTCTGACAAGCTCGGCGCTGGCTGTCAGCCGGGCCCGTGCATCGGCCACATCACGGGTGGCGGCGCGAACTTCCAGACCGGCGGCAAGCGCTTCTTCAACAACCGGATGGCCCTGGGTGCCGGTGGCGCCGAATACCAGCAGTTTTCTGATTGTCATTCTTCCATCCTCTGTGGACGAGCCTGACAACCAGCATAGCAGGCTGCGCGAACCACTCGCACAAATGCCTGTAATACAATTGACCATTATGCAGTCAAATCA
>DATGTG010000051.1:0-6774 GCA_035301965.1 Wenzhouxiangella sp.
CCTTAGCCAGTCATCAAGATCCGGCTCCATTTCAATGTGACAGAAACGGTTGGCCAGCGCACTGGACATGGTGGTGGTTACGGCCTGGTCGCCCCCACGGTTGCCCGCCGCAACCATCAGCCAACCAGGCGGCACATGATAAAGATTGCCCAGGCGGCGATCGAGAATGATCTCATAGACGGCAACCTGCAGGCTCCGGTCCACGGCAGTCAGCTCATCAAACAGAATAATGCCGCGACTGTCGGGCTTGCGAGGCCAGTCGGATGAAACAAGCCAGTCGACGCTGTGTTTTGTGGGTACGGGCAGCCCGCGCAAATCGACCGGGTCGCGCTGCGCGAGCCGAATATCAATGAGCTCGATATCCAGCTCGCGACAAATGCCGGGCACCAGGCTGCTTTTGCCTGTACCAGGCAGCCCCCACAGCATTACAAACGCCACATCGGCAGCCCGCTCGGGCCGCTTCCATAGCATGTCCAGCTGATGGCGGAGTATCCGACTGACCTGTTCCGGCCGGGCGGAAAGTGCTGTGACAGCGGCAAGACTTTCACTGGTGCTGTTGATTTTTATGCTCCTTGCATTGTTTGTTGTCAGTCGGTGCCATCGCCCATAAGAAGCAGGCGCATGGCGCGTTCGCGGATATGATGCGGCGGTTCCTTCCCTCGTTTTGAATCCATTCCTGCCACCAGAACTTTCTGCCAGTGCGGCAGGCCAATACTGTGCATGTAACACCCCTGCTCAAGCAGAAAACGGACATCGTCAATTGTGGCAACTTGAACAGCCAGCAAGCGCGCCAGTTCGTCATCCTGCAGCTTCACAACGTGTTTGATCAGCTGTTGAACAAGAGCGACAAAACGACTCCATCCAAAAGAGGTCCGGCTGAAAAAACCGGGCATGGGGAGAGGCTGCCTGTCGGGCAGCCCGTCGTAGTCATTTTCGAGCTCTGCGAGCAGGTTCATCCGCTCAAGGGCGCCGTGTAGGTGGTGCTGAATCTCATCCGGCATTTGAAACGCCCCCTGGCGTGCAGCTGTCAGCCCAGAAGCCAGCGCATTCGCATGAATGAGCCGGTTAATTCGGCCAAGGGTGCGGCGGAATGGACGCACCACTTCCAGATCGGCGCATTTGGCGTAAAGAATCACATCTTCCAACCAGTGTTCATGGCTTGGAAGCTGACCGCCGGTCCAGCTCCATTCCGAGGAGCCGCGCCGAAAGGCATAACGCGAATGAAGAACATCAGTGGCCCGTTCCATATACTGCGCTGCAAGCTGGCAGCGGATCAGCCAACAGGCTTCCCTGTCTTCTTCGCAGTCAGCGATTTTGTTCAATACGGAGAGCACGCCCTGAATGTCACGACTGCTGTTGTGCTGGCAAAGATGAAGCAGCCAGTGAGTGGTCAGGTTGGAGCGATCGCCAAAATGGACGCCGGCACGCTGCACTATCCGGCCAAGCTCACCAGGGCGTGAGTACAGCCGCTTGGCCAGCTGGGGTGGGCTAAACAGCTGACCGTTGAACTTGGCCCGGTATTCCACATCACTGTCAATATTCAGCTCCAGCGGAACATTTTCCAGCTCAAGGCGGACGGGCCGTTTCACCTTCAGCGTAAGGCAGTTGGCAATGGCCACCCGGGTCTCAAGCCAGCGGCCTTCCAGCGTCAGGGATGAATGCCTGGTGTGCGATATGCTCAGCCTGGTTCCGGAGCCGCCCACCCTTTCAAGCGCTGAACACATGGTAATTCCGGCCTGGCGTGCCTGAAACCGTCCGTCAACGTGCTCAAGTTTCGGACAGCGAGAAACTTGCAGCCGTTCCAGGCTTGCATTGTCAATCATCAGTGTCCTGATACCTGCATCAAGAACGTACAGCTGTGAAAGTCCGCGGCCATCTACGACCAGGTCTTTTTTGTGGGTGGCCCGCCCAGACAGAACAAGCACATCAACGTGGCCGGCCGGCCTTGCGGAAGGTGGCCCCAGGGCCAGCCCCTGAATTGGCCGATCCATTTTTTTGCGTATCAGCCGCCAGGGTTGGTTGGCCCACGGCATGGCGAGACCGAATTCGGCAATTGGGCCATTGAAGACCAGAGGAACAATTGGTTTATAGGCAGCAGACATGGTCAGCTCAATGGAAGAGCCAATCTGCCCACGTGGAAGTTTGATCCAGTTCAGGCTGGGCAACTCAAGCAAATGCAGTCGCAGATCATCATTGCAGTCGCTCAGATCCAATCCGGTCAGCTTGGGGCTGTTCTGAACATCCAGTGCCTGGATTTTTTTTCCGGAAACATGAACAGTGCCAACAAGTCCTTCCAGGCTGTACCCGCCTCCACCGTCCAGTTCGGTGCCGGTCAGCTCGATGGTTCGGGTATATGAATCGACGGATGGTGGGTTTTCAAGCGGATTTGTTTTATTAGCCATGTCACATGCAGTATCCACGCTGCCATGACACCGCTTGTTTCATGTGTTCGCTGAGTGCCCGAATTGTCGGAAATTTGTTGAACTAACGCTGGCGGTTACAGCGTTTGACGCCGTGATCGGACAAGCTGTACAGTGCCAGGCAATCCGAACTCCGGTAGGCCGGCTTTCAATGACAGACCTCCGCCGTAATTTATTCGATGGCGGGGGTCTTTTCATTACCGCCTGAACTTCATCAACCGGCCCCGGTAGCGTTCTTCGCCGCTCAGGCAGGGGGTTTGGTTCAGGCACTGGATGTCCGTCACTTCAAAGCCGTCTGACTTCATGTGGCGCTTGAACGGGCCGCGGTAGCTTTGGCGGGTGTCAACCACCCACACTTCAGCATCGGCGGCGGCGTGTTTGGCAATAAAGTCGCTCAGGCTGTCGGCCATGCCCGGTTCGTACAGCAGGCTGCTGGCCAGCACAAAATCGAACTGTCCCTGCAGCCAGGGGTCCTGGACAAGCGTTTCAGCCTCTTCGGGCAGCGGGCCCCAGTGTCCGTAGCGGTAGGGCAGGTTGGGCGGCAGGTTGTTGAGCTGCAGGTTGCGGCGCAGAAAAAGCGACGCCATGGGGTGATGGTCGCTGACGGTCACCTGCATGCCGCGCTGGTGTGCAACCAGGCCCGGCAGCGCCAGCCCGCAGCCGATTTCCAACACCCGCTCGCCGTCGCGCACCGGCCGTTTGGCCAGCTCGGCAGCCAGATACAGGGAAGACGGCCACAACAGCCCGAACAGCGGCCACCAAGCGGCGCTGATGCCCAGCCGGGCGGCGGTGCCGTCGGGGTCGTGATACTGGTTGCGGTCCTTGAGCAGGCAAAGGGACAGCACCCCGTGACCGGGCACCTCGACGGGCGAGATTCTTGTTTCCAGGCCGTCCGGAAAGCCGGTAAACGAATATGAATCCGTCATGGCAAAACAGCGGGCCGCCCGGGGCCAAAACAGGCCCGCAGCGGGCCGGGTACGACAACAATATTGACTTTCATCCCGTCTCCTTCCTGCAGTGCCGGCCTGTCCGGCACAACAAATGCACACCGTGTCACCGGCAGCCGCCCGGTCTTTCCGAACCGCTGCCGGGTGCAAAATCACGGGTTGGGGCCGCTTGTCCGTCGGGCAGGCGCGATCAGGCATCTGCCCATGCACAGGCTATTTACAGATATATGCACGGTGCGCCCATACGCACAGGCGCATGCGCAAAAACGGACAGGTCGAGGCAGCACCGAATGGGCGGACTGGTCGACAATCAGCCGCCGGGCGGCATCATGCAGCCATTATTAAAGGCATTCGCCCGTATTTCCCGAAAAAACAGGGGGAAAACCGCGCCAAACGAGCCGTGAGGAAAGCAGCGGCCGCAGGCAGCGGTGCAGTGCGCGTGAAGGCGCAAGTATAGCATTTTGCAGTAAAAATTACAGAATTTGCCCGGTTGGTAACGCTGAGCGGCGCATTTCACGGCTTTCAAATGAATGGACAGATGCTCGTTTGAGTTTTTCAGACTCAAGCAAGCCTGCGTTGAATATGGACCTAACGGGCGCGCATGTTCAACGCAGCGTTTATCAAGAGGGCGTATTGTTGCCGGCAAGGGTTCTGGCGCGCTTGTCGGCCAGGCCCGGCGCGGGTTCGAAGCTGTCTGCCCGCGCGGCGGCCCACCAGCTGGCGTAAAGGGTGTCCTGAGGCGCGTCGATCAGCGCACCCGGCGGCAAAAATGTGTGAATTCTGTCCAGGGTGCTGTGTGCTTCCGGCCCGCTGCGAAACGACAGGTGGTGGGGCTGCAGGTCGCGCGGGTGCTTAAGCCCGGCGGCCGCCACCATGTCGGCCAGCGCTTCCAGCGTTTTTTCATGAAAACGGGCAGCGTGCCGGCCCTGTATGCGGGGAATCAGCCCGCGCTGCCGACCCTTGTCCTGGGTGGTGACGCCGGTGGGGCAGGTGCCCAGCTGGCAGCGCCGGGCCTGGATGCAGCCGATGGAAAACATGAAGGCGCGCGCGGCGTTGCACCAGTCGGCGCCCATGGCCAGGTTGCGCACCAGCCCCATGCCCGAATACACCTTGCCGCTGGCCGCCAGCCTTGTTTCATCCTTCAGATTGCAGCCCACCAGGGCATTGCGCACCAGAATCAGGCCCTTGATAAGCGGCATGCCCACCCAGTCGGACAGCTCCACCGGTGCCGCGCCGGTGCCGCCTTCGGCACCGTCCACCACAATGAATTCCGGGCGGATGCCCGTGGCCAGCATGGCTTTCATGAGCGCGAACACTTCGTAGGGCTGGCCGGGACACAACTTGATGCCCACCGGCTTGCCGCCGGAAAGATCGCGCAGCCGGGCGGCAAATTCAAGCAGCTCCACAGGCGTGGAAAAAGCCGAATGCGAACGCGGCGACAGGCAGTCCCGGTGGGCCGGAACGCCACGAATGCGGGCAATTTCTTCAGTCACCTTGGCTGCCGGCAAAAGCCCGCCGTGGCCGGGCTTGGCACCCTGGCTCAGCTTTATTTCCGTCATTTTCACCTGTTCGCGGGCCGCCTCGTCGCGAAACCTTGAAGCATCAAACCGTCCGTGCCGGTCGCGCGCGCCAAAATAGCCCGATCCCAGCTCCCACACCAGGTCGCCACCGTGCTTCAGGTGGTACGGGCTCAGCCCGCCCTCGCCGCTGTCGTGGTAAAAACCGCCCAGCCGGGCACCGATATTGAGCGCCTCCACGGCATTGGCCGACAGAGCGCCGAAACTCATGGCCGATATATTGAGCACCGAAGCGGAATACGGCTGGCTGGTTTGGCTGTTGCCCACTTCAACCCGCGGGCTGGTTTCGGGATGCTCTTCCGGCTTGATGGAGTGCGACAGCCAGTGATGGTTGCGCCCCGCCGTGTCGCGCTGGGTGCCAAATGGATGGGTGTCGGTTTGTCCGCGCGCCCGCTTGTGCACCAGGTTGCGCGCCTCAAATGAAAACGGCTTGCCGTGCAGATCGTCTTCGACAATATAGGCGCGCAGATAGGGCCGCAGCCGGTAAAAAATCCAGCGGATGCGGCCCGCCACCGGATAGTTGCGGGTGATGTTCCACGACTTTTGCAGCCAGTCGAAAATCCCCAGCAGCAGCACCGGCAGCGACACGGCCAGCACCCACAGCCAGTGCGGGTTGCGCCGGGCCAGCAGCGCGGCGAGCAGCGAAACGGCTGCCGCCGTCAGCGGAATAATTGCGCGCTTGACAAAGCTGTACATGGAAAAAGACCCTCCAGCGGCAAGCCTTGCGGCTCCAAAGCCGCATTACACCACCCAGACTACGCCTGTTTGCCTGTGCCTGAAGCCAAAACCGCCAATTTGCGGCCTTGAATGACGCAGGGTCGCTAATCGTCGCCGACGCCGATAAAGCAAATGCGCAGCTCGTCGCATGTCGCCCACAGCAGGTTGCCGCACTGGCAGAAATGCCCTGTTTCCAGGCAGTCGGCAAGCGGTTCAAATGCATTTTGGCGATCCTCATCCAGCCGGTCAGCACGGCCGCATGAATGCTGTCGTAACGGGCCAGGCCGGGTATAAGGCGCTGCCGGGCCAGTTAGTCGATGGTGTGTGCAAGCCTGCATTCGTCGCTGAGCAGGGCCTGTTCATATGAATGGGCGTAAGCCCGCAGCCCGGCAAAGCCGGATTCCTGGCTTCGGCAAGTGATTATTGGATTTTTACAAACTTGAGACAGGCTGCGTTGAATATGAGTGAAATTTAAGCGTTATAATAAACGCAACGTTTAATAAGCAAGGGTTTTGTGGCCATGATCAACGCTGAGGACAGCAAGTTGCATCGTGCAGGTCGCTATATTCGCCAGCCAGCCGGCTACCGGGCGTTTGTTCCATCTCCCCTGCCTCCTGAACCGTCACTGAAGCTTTCCGGGCTTTTGCGTGAGCGCCTCTCTGAGGCGGACCACGCCTTGGGGCGTCTGGACGGCGCTGTTCTTACGCTGCCCAATCCCGACTTGTTTGTCTTTATGTATGTGCGCAAGGAAGCCGTGCTCTCAAGCCAGATCGAGGGCACCCAAAGCTCCCTGCAGAATCTTTTGGCTGCAGAGGCAAAGCTGTTCGATCCGGAAACGCCCACGGATGTGACCGAGGTGGCGAATTATGTGCGGGCCATGAATCACGGCTTGTCCTTGCTGGACGAGCTGCCAGTCTCTGTACGGCTCATCAAGGAGATTCACGCCAAGCTTATGCAGGGTGCTGCGCGTGGCGGGCAGCTGAATCCCGGACAGCTGCGAACCACCCAAAACTGGATTGGGCCGGCAGGCAGCACGTTAAGAGACGCTGTTTTTGTGCCGCCCCCGCCCCACAAGGTGCCCAAAGCGCTGTCTGATCTGGAAAGGTTTTTGCA
>DATGTG010000052.1:0-2146 GCA_035301965.1 Wenzhouxiangella sp.
ATGCAGGCCCTGCTGACCGAAGCCGGCTTGCCGGTGGAGCCGCCCGAGGACTGGTCGGGCGATCTTTAGGAGAAGGGATTAATCGCTCTTGTCCTTGAGCCTGTAGAGCCAGTCCAGCGCCTGGCGCGGCGTCAGCTCGTCCGGCTGAATTTCAGCCAGCATGTCACGCAGGGCATCGGGCCGGTCGTCCGGGCCGGGCGCGGCTTCGGTGCCGGCATCCGCTGGCGGCTGATTGAACAGTCCCAGCTGTGGGCTGGGCAGCGCTGATGATTCCGAGCGGTTTTCCAGCTGCTCAAGATGCTGGCGCGCCTGCTCGATGACAGGGCGCGGCACGCCGGCCAGGCGCGCCACCTGAATGCCGTAGGACTGGCTGGCCGGGCCTTCGCGCACGCTGTGCAAGAACACGATTTCATCGCCGTGCTCGCGCGCGTCAAGATGCACATTGGCAATGCCGTCGTGATCTTCGGCCAGCCGGGTCAGCTCAAAGTAGTGCGTGGCAAACAGCGTCATGGCGCGTATCTGCAGCGCCAGCTGCGAGGCAACGGCCCAGGCCAGGGCCAGGCCGTCAAAGGTGGACGTGCCGCGGCCGATTTCATCCATCAGTACCAGCGAGTTTTCGGTGGCGTTGTGCAGAATGTTGGCGGTTTCGACCATTTCAACCATGAAGGTCGAGCGGCCGCGGGTCAGGTCGTCGCCGGCGCCTATGCGCGAAAAAATACGGTCCATGCTGCCAATTCGCGCCGAACGGGCCGGCACAAATGACCCGGCCAGACCCATGATGACAATAAGCGCGACCTGGCGCATGTAGGTGGATTTGCCGCCCATGTTGGGGCCGGTAATGACCAGCATGCGGCGTTCGGCGTCCAGCCGGCAGCTGTTGGGCACAAAAGCCTTGTCCTGAACGTGCTCGACCACCGGATGGCGGCCGTCGACAATATCGACACCGGGCGCGTCATCCAGCGCCGGCGCATTCAGATTAAGGCTGTGGGCGCGCTCGGCAAAGGCGGCGAGTACGTCCAGCGTGGCCAGGGCATCGGAGGTTTTCGCCAGCCGCGCATGCTCGTTGCCGAGGTCGGCAACCAGCTTTTCATACAGGACCTTTTCGCGCGCCAGGGCGCGCTCGCGAGCCGACAGCACCTTGTCTTCAAATTCCTTCAGTTCCTCGGTGATGTAGCGCTCGGCGTTTTTCAGGGTTTGGCGGCGCGTGTATTCGGCCGGCACCTTGTCGGCGTGGGTCTTGCCCAGTTCAATGTAATAGCCGTGCACGCGGTTGTAGCCCACCTTGAGGGTGGGCACGCCGATGCGCTCGCGCTCCTGCTGCTCGTAGCGCAGCAGGAAATCGCCGGCGTTGCGGCTCAGGGCGCGCAGCTCGTCAAGCTCATGGTCAAAGCCGTCGGCAATGACGCCGCCGTCGCGGATGACCACCGGCGGCTGCTCAACCACCGCCCGTTCAAGCAGGTCGTACAGATCAGGGCAGGGTTTCAGGGCCCTGCGCAAGGAGCCAAAAAGCTCGTCGGGCAGCTTGACCAGCGTTTCTTCCAGCGCGGGCAGGCGGCCCAGAGCTTCGCGCAGCGTGGTCAGGTCGCGCGGGCGGGCCGTGCCCAGGGCAATGCGGGTCAGCAGCCGTTCCACGTCGCCCGTGCCCTGCAGCCGGTCACGGCAGTCGGCGTACAGGTGGGTGTCCAGCAGGGTGCCGACGGACTGATGGCGCCGGCGCAGCGTTTCATGGTCGCGCAGCGGGCGGGTCAGCCAGCGCTTGAGCTTGCGGCTGCCCATGGGTGTGTCGGTCGTATCCATCAGGCCCACAAGCGTGTGTTCGCTGCGCCCGTCGGGGTGAACGTCGATTTCAAGGTGGCGGCGCGTGGCGGCGTCAAGAACAAGATGCTCGGCGGCGCGCACCCGGCGCATGCCCGAAAGATGCGGAAGCTCACCGGCCAGCATGTCGCGCGCATAGCCCAGCAGCGCGCCGGCCGCACCCACCTCGGGCCCGGTGCCTTCAACGCCGAAGCCCGACAGGTCCTGAACCCTGAACTGGCGGCACAACTCGCGCTGGGCCGATTCGGGGTCAAACAGCCAGGGCGGGTGCTCGCGCACGGCCACATTCTCTATCCCTGCCGGCCTGGCGCTATCTTCCGGCAGCAGAATT
>DATGTG010000053.1:0-3158 GCA_035301965.1 Wenzhouxiangella sp.
CCTCGGCGACGTCCATGATGTCGTCAACCGTGACAATGCCCAGCAGAACGCCCCGGCGGTCGGTGACCGGCAGGGTGCTGATGTCATAGTGCTGAATGGTTTGCACAGCGGCTTCGCGGTCTTCGTTGGCCTGTATATGGACCACCTCTTCGTCCATCAGCTGGCTGACGGGTGCATCCTGGCGTGCCAGAATGAAGCTTTTCAGGCGCAGTGAGTCGAGCAGCTGGCCCTTGTGGTCGGTCACAAACACAAAATTGATGGTTTCACCACGATGTGCTTCATGGCGGATATGATCCAGCGCCCGCGCCACCGACCAGTCGGGGCGCACGGCCACGAAGCGGGGCGTCATCAGGCGGCCCACCGATTCTTCCGGATAGCCCAGCAGCTTGAGCGATTGCTTGAGGTCTTCCGGGCCCAGCAGTTTCAGAAAATTTTCCAGATCCTGCGGATCCAGGCTTTCGAGGAAAGCGGTGCGGTCGTCGGGCACCAGCTCGCGCAGGATGCGCTTGGCCTCATCGGGATCAAGTTCATCAATGAAGGCCCGCTGCAGCGGCCGGCTGAAATACGAAAAGGCATCGGTGCGGCGTTCTGCAGGCAGAAGCTCAAAAAGCCTGAGTCTGTTTTCCTGCGGCGCATCCGATATGGCCTCGGAAATATCCTGGACGGCCATCTCTTCCAGCTGGGAAATCAGTGCCTGATCATCGTTTGATGTCAGAAGAGTCAGCAGTTGGTCAATTGGATGGTCTTGCAGCATCTGCGCTCTCCCTTTGCAATGAACTGAGGGGCTTGAAGCCCTGCCGGGCGCGCCTTATGGATAAGGCGGGCAGTTGTTGCCGCGCTGGTCGCGGAACAACGCCGAAGTATAGCGCCACGGCGCTGACTGTCAACCGGAAAGATACCAGAGTTGTCACGGCAGGTGAAATCCGCGTATAATGGGCGGCTTGCTCGTAATTGAGCATGGAACCTTGCCCCACGACGGCCACATGGCGTTGTCGGGGGCTTTCCGGACCCGGGTCATCATTCCGATCGTTCCGGTCCGAAAACCACAAGGAGACTGTCAATGAGACATTACGAAATTGTTCTTCTGGTCCACCCGGACCAGAGTGAACAGGTGCCCAACATGCTGGAGCGCTATCGCGGCCTGATCGAGGAGAAGGGTGGCGTGGTGCACCGCAGCGAAGACTGGGGGCGCCTGCAGCTGGCCTACACCATCGCCAAGCTCCACAAGGCGCACTACCTGCTGCTCAACGTTGAGTGTGATGGCGCGGCCCTGGAAGAGCTGGAAGGCGTTTTCCGTTTCAATGACGCCATCTTGCGTCACCTTGTCGTGCGCAAGGACAAGGCTGAAACCGAGCCTTCCGTCATGCTCAAGCGCAAGGAAAGCAAGGATGAGCGCGACAGCGCGAGACGTGAAAGACAGCGCGATTCCGACAAGACTGACGATGCAAAAGACACGCAGTCTTCTGATGACAAAGCCAACGCTGACGCGGCGGCTGAAGAAGACGCTTCAGACGAAACCCGGCCGGAAGAGGCTCAGGAACCGGTTGAGGCAGCGGATGACGCCCAGTCATCTGCCGAATCAGATACAGAAACAGAGCCGGCCAAGGCGGAGGACGAGTAATGGCACGATTCACCAGACGACGCAAGTTTTGCCGGTTTACGGTAGAAGGCATTGAGGAGGTCGACTACAAGGATGTTGAACTGCTCAGGGATTTTATCGGCGAAACGGGGAAAATCGTTCCCAGCCGCATAACCGGCACCAAGGCACGCTACCAGCGCCAGCTGGGCACGGCGGTCAAGCGGGCTCGTTACCTGGCTTTGCTGCCGTATTCTGACAACCACTGATTGCCGGGGTGAACAATGAAGCTGATTCTGCTTGAAAACATTTACAACCTTGGCGAGCTGGGCGACACCGTTACAGTGCGCCGCGGCTACGGCCGAAACTATCTGCTGCCGCGCGGCAAGGCTGTGCCGGCCACCAAGGCCAACATCGAGAAGTTTGAGGCTCAGCGCGATGAGCTGCAGCGTCAGGCCGACGAGCGCCTGGCCGCGGCCGAAGCGCGCCGGGAGGCGCTGGCCGAGCTGGGTGAGGTGGTGTTCGAGGTTCCTGTCAGCCCCGAAGGCCGTCTCTACGGCTCAATCAATCCGCATGAGATTGCCGAAAAGCTGACCAGAATGGGCTATGTGCTTGAAAGGTCGGAAGTCGATATGCCCGAAGGGCCGATTCGTGAGCCTGGCGAGTACACCATCGGACTGATTCTGCACGCTGATGTGCAGGCTGAACTGGCCATTGCGGTAACTGCTGACGAAAGCTGATACCTCATACGGCCCCGAGCTGCGCCCGGCATGCAGTGCGTGCCGGGCGCAGTTTTTTTGCGGCTCTCAAAAACCTGCGCCTCCAACAGCCTGGCTGCCGCGGCTGGCTGTCAAATCCGGTTCCGGTCTATACTGGCCTGACCGGCAGAATCCAATCTGTCGAAATTTCGAATGGAGACCGCCTGATCATGGCAGAAGCTCAAGTTTCAACGCTTTCAACCATCAAGACACCGCCCAACTCCAATGAGGCGGAACAGTCTTTGCTGGGTGCGTTGATGCTCAAGGCTGAAGCCTGGGACCAGGTGGCCGACCAGGTGGATGAGAGCGACTTCTATCGTGAAAATCACCGTTTGATCTATCGCGCCATCAGCGATCTGGCCAGCGAGGGCGAGCCGTTCGATGCCATTACCGTGACCGAATGGTTTGCGCGTCACGGCAAGCTCGACCGGGTCGATTCCGGCGCCTATCTGACCATGCTGGCCAATGAAACGCCCGGCCCGGCAAATATCAATGGCTACGCGCAGATTGTTCGCGAAAAGTCCATCCTGCGTCAGCTGATCGCGGTTGGCACCGACATTGCCGACACGGCGCTGGGCACTTCCGGGCGCAGTTCCCTGGAAGTGCTTGAAGAGGCCGAGCAGCGCATTTATGCCATTGCCGAGCAGGGCAGCCGGCGCACCTCACAATATGTCAGGGTGCGTGATGTCATGGCCGATGCCATGGAGCTGCTTCACGAGCTGCAGCAGGGCGAAGGAAAGATGACCGGGGTGCCCACCGGCTTTACCGAGCTCGACGAACGCACCTCGGGTCTGCAGAACTCCGACCTGATCATCGTTGCCGGC
>DATGTG010000054.1:0-6693 GCA_035301965.1 Wenzhouxiangella sp.
GAGCGCTGTGGACAGGGTTGATCGGCTGGCTGGGAAACTTGCCCATAGCCGATCCCGTTGATCGCAGCAATGCAAAAGTTCTGCAGGTTATTTTTATATGCCTGCTGTGTACTGTTCCGCTGATGTGGGTTTATCGCCTGACACTTGTTGACGTGCCGCTGCGCGAAGGCGAATGGGTTGCGCTGCTTTCGGCCGGCGTGATCACCACGCTTTCGGCTGTTGGGGTGTGGCTGATCCGGCGCGGTCGTTTCAGGCTGGTGGCCAGATATTTCCTGGTTGGCATCGCCATCAGCCTGATGCTGTCCTACAGCATGCAAGGCTTTACCGCCAATCGCTATGAAGCGCCGCTGCAAATGGCCTGGTTGATCATGGCGGGGCTGATGGTCAGCCGGCGGGCGCTGTGGCTGCTGTATGCGTGGATTTGCGCAGCGGTGGCGGTCGGCGTGGCAATCGATGTGAACAGATTGGAGGTTTCAGCCGGCGATTATGCTCTGGACGGTGTTGTCACACTGCTTATTTTCATGCTGGCCACCCTGCTCATTGACCGCACGTCCACGGCTTTTCGCGCCGCGCTGGGTGCCTCCAGGCTGCGCCAGCTCGAGCTGCAGAAAACCGGTGATCGCCTGCGCGATGAAATTGCCCGGCGCGAACAGGTTCACAGCCAGCTCATCCATTCGCAAAAAATCGAGGCGGCAGGCCGGCTGGCGGCCGGGCTGGCCCATGATTTCAATCATTTGCTCAGCCTGATCATGAGCTACCGGCAGGCAGCCCTGGACAGCACCGATCAGCAGAACCTGGAAATGGCGCTTGACGGCATTGACTCGGCCACCCGCCGTGCCAGCGCAGTCAGCCAGCGCCTGCTGACCTTCAGCGGCCGGGGCGAGGCCAGCCGGGAGTCCTTTGACGTGAACGCTGCGCTTGACGACATGCAGCCCATGCTCAGGCAGCTGCTGGGCGCCGAAATCGGCCTGGCAATACAGCGCCATGCAGGGGCGCTGCCGGTGCGCATGGATCGTGGCGAATTCGAGCTGGTGGTTCTCAATATGGCTGCCAACGCCCGAACAGCCATGCCGCGTGGCGGCCATTTTAAAATTGCCGTCAGCCGGGCGCAGTCCGGCAGCGGCGAGTGCGCGGTGATTGTTCTTGAGGACACCGGCCACGGCATGGACAGCAAAACTCTGGCCCGGGCCCGAGAGCCTTTTTACACCCGCAGCAGCGGTGGCAGCGGTCTGGGGTTGACGGTGGCAGCCGATGTGATCGAGGCAACCGGCGGCCGTCTGGACATTGACAGCCAGCCCGGCCGGGGCACGCGCGTGTCTGTCAGTCTGCCGCTGTCCGCGGCTGCGGACAGCCCCGCAGATGCGGAAACCACCTGATAGCGCAGCTCGCTTCAGTCTTTTCACAGTCTTTCCTTGCGATTAGTCACGATTCATTACGGCCCGCCGACGGTTCAACCACCAGGCTGTTCGCGCCGCATTTGCAGCTCTCTTCGCCGTTTTCCCGACTGATTTGACCGGTGCGGGGAAAAATTTTCCTGCGCCGATTTTGGCTGCACGGGCGCCAGCCTCATCAATTTGCATAGTTTAACCAGATATTTGGACTTGCTTGGTCTGTATATGTGATTGACTTCACAAAATATGCAGGATAGCATGACTTTTCCTGACTGCATTTAGCTTAAAAATTTCATTTTTATGGCAGGGTTCGCGATTTGATGACCCGGGCCCGTCCGCAGGGTTTCAAAAATATTTACGCATACGGTGTTTTCCAATGAAAAAACAAATTCGACTCAACGGTTTTACGCAAAATTCGGTGGCCCCGCACTCGCCGGGGCTGTGGCGACACCCCGATGACCAGGGCCGCCGCCACGGCGACCTGGACTACTGGACGGATCTGGCCCGCCTGCTTGAGCGCGGCAAGTTCGACGCGGTGTTTCTGGCCGATGTCATCGGCATTTACGACGTCTACAAGAACAGCCACCGGCCGGCAATCAGAAATGCGGTGCAGGTTCCGCTGCACGACACGCTACTGCAGATCACCGCCATGGCTGCGGTCACCACGCATCTGGGCTTTGCGCCCACCTATTCGGCCACCTACACCCAGCCCTACAAGCTGGCGCGCGAATTTTCCACGCTCGACCACCTGACCAAGGGGCGCATTGCCTGGAATATTGTCACCTCCTATCTCAAAAGCGAGGCCGTCAACCTGGGCCTTGAAAAGCAGATCGAGCACGACACCCGCTATGAGCGCGCCGATGAATACATGGACGTGGTCTACAAGCTTTGGGAACACAGCTGGGAAGACGGCGCCATTGTTGCCGATGAAGAAACCGGCACCTATACCGATCCCGACAAGGTACACCCCATTGGCCACAAGGGCAGGTTCTTCAGCGTGCCCGGGGTTCACCTGGTCGATCCGTCGCCGCAGCGAACGCCGGTGCTGTTCCAGGCGGGCGCGTCGGAAAGGGGCCGGGCGTTTGCCGCCCGGCATGCCGAAGCCATTTTCACCACCATTGCCAACGACCTGGCTGAGCTGAGAGCCTTTGTCGACGACATTCGCGGCCGCGCGACGAAATACGGCAGGGACCCGCAGGACGTCAGGATTTTCCCGGCGGTGGTGCCCATTGTCGGCGACACCGAAGCGGCGGCGCAGGCCAAGTACGAAGAGCTGACATCTTACTTGAGCTACGAGGGCACGGTGTCGCTTCTGTCGGGCCATACAGGCGTGGACTTTTCGCAGTTCGACCCGGATGAATACGTCGAGGACGTCTACACCGATGCATCGCACGGGTTTTTGCAGAAATACACCGTGGCCAGCACCAGCCGGCGCTGGACGGTGCGCGAGGCGGTCTTGCATCACGGCCTGGGAATCGGCGCCACCAAGGTGGTGGGCACGCCCGAGCAGATCGCCGACGAGCTGGAAGCCATGAGCCAGCAAGGCGATGCTGACGGCTTCAACATCATTCAGGCCGCCAGTCCGGCCACGTTCGAGGATTTCATCGACCACGTGGTGCCGGTTCTGCAGGCGCGCGGCATATACCGCAAGGAATATGAAGCCTCCACCCTGCGCGAGAACCTGTTTGGCAAGGGCAACATCCATTTGCCCGACAGCCATCCGGCCAGGCAGGTGTCCATAGAAAAGGAATTGCTGAAAGCCGGCTGAGCGCCGGTGATCAGCTGAAAAACGACCGGCGGCTGTCGCAACGGGCAGCCGCCGGATTTTGCCAACCAACCCGCGGTGAATACATTGCAATAGAAAAGGAAGTGAAGAAAATGAACAACATTGTCATTCTGTCCGGCAGCCCGTCGGAAAACTCGCGCACCGTTCACGTGCTTGAATACATCGGCAGGCAGCTCGAGGCACGCTCGTGCAGCGTGACCCACCTGTCGGTTCGCGATGTGCCCCACGAGGATTTGTTTTTGGGTCGCTTCGACAGCCGCCCGGTAAAAAACATTGTCGAACACATCGAAAACGCACACGGTGTGGTGGTGGGCTCGCCCGTATACAAGGCCGCCTATTCGGGCGTGCTCAAGGCGCTCATCGACTTTTTCCCGCAGGATGCGCTGGAACACACGCCCGTTCTGCCCGTCATGACCGGCGGCAGCGGTTCACATCTGCTGGCCATGGAATACACCCTCAAGCCGCTGCTGGCCAACCTCAAGGGCCACAACCTCAAGGGGCTGTACTTTCTCGACAGCCAGGTCAATCGCGAGCTGGCGCTGCCCATCGTCGACGAGCGCCTGCTGGAGCGCACCCGCAACCAGCTGGACTACTTTGTGGACAAGGCCGGTCTCGCCCGGCACGTGCTTGCAGCCGCCGGCCGTCGGCAGGTTGTTCTGCAAGAGGCCGTGTAATACCGCCATGAAAGCAGGCACTGACATTCTGTTTCATCGCTGCATGCCGCCGTGTCCCGCCCCGCGTCGGGAGATATGCGCGCGCCGATGTAGCATGCCGGGCCGCCCGGCTGCCTGAATACCCCGGCAGCGGCGTTCCGCCGGCTGCTTGTATCTCAATTCAATACACCATCGTTCGTCTGCATCAGTGGCCTGTAGCCGCCTGGCAGGACTGGCCATGTTGTTAGATTGCGTGAGGGTGTGTGAGAAGTGGTTGATGAAACTGCCCGCAAAACCGGCAACAATCATATTGTATGTAATGAAAAAGGGGCGTTGTCGCCGGATGCAAGCATATGCAATTGTGCACGACAGCGCACATCATGTCCAAAACCAAAGGGGTTCGGATTTTTGTATTCAGTGTCGGCCTGCTCCGAAGAAGCAGCTGCCGCAACCGTGCGGGGCTAATCTCACGTTTGGTTAGAAACCGTGATTGAGTTGGCGTTTGTCGCGCGTTAGCATTGCGCGCGCTGCTTCGGCTCGAGTAGTTGTGAAGCGTCGCAGAATCAGGGTTTCTCCGGCATTGGCAACTGCAATACAAAAAAAGAATCTTATAGGGAAATACAAGTGACTAACATCAGCGCCTGTTTGTTTTCGAGAAAAATTCGGTTTGTTCATCTTCTTGCCCTGCTGGTGATGGCGGTTGCGCCAACCATGTCGCTGGCGCAGCTGGAAGAGCGCCACAGCGTGGAAGCCCAGGGCGCTGTGGTACAGATCGGCAACCAGCTGCTGGATTGTGTTTCAGGGACCTGCACCAACAACAGCGGCAATATGCAGCCGGTCAACGTGGCGCCGGTGGGCGGCAGTGCACCTGCAAACTCATCCACGGCCGATCTGAATCTGCCGGCCGGCATCAGCGCCGACGACATCGAGATTGCCAAGCTGTACTGGGGCGGGCAGTCGCCTGCAAATCAATACGACATGAGCACCGCCGGAACCATTTATCTGCGCGCTCCCGGGGGCTCTTATCAGCAGATTCGGGCCGACGCCGGACGCAATGGCCATCTCCACCTGCATCCCGGTGATGCCAACAATCGGCGTGCCTATATGGCCGACGCCGATATCACCGACATTGTCAAAAACGCCCTTGGCGGCACCTACGCCGTGGGCGGCGCCAGCCTGCGCACCGGCACCCAGTCCGGCGGCCTGGGCAACTACGGCGGCTGGGCCATTATTGTTATCTACAGGGATGACAGCGAACCCTTCCGGCGCATGATGCTGTTTGACGGGGATGGCGGGTATATTCAGGGCACAGATACCGAAACCATTTCCGTCAACGGCATTCTGACGCCGCCCCAGGGCGAGTTTTCCGCTGCTTTGGGCGCGCTGGTCTGGGAAGGCGATCGCGGCATTGTGGGCGACCGTTTCAGCCTGACCGGCCCGGGCGTGATCAACCCCGGCGATTTGTCCGATGCCGCCAGCCCCGCCAACAATTTCTGGAACAGCGGCATTGCCAATTTCGGTGTCAACAACACCGACCGCAATCCCGCACCGGTCAACAACTACGCCATCGATCTCAAGATGGTGGATGTGTCCAACAGCGCCAGCAACAGCGGCCCGCAGCTGGCCAACACCCCGAATCCGGGGGCGCCCAATCCGGGTGTCGAGGCTGATCTCGTGTTTTCCACAACCCAAGATGCGTTTTTCCCGCATGCGCTCACCTTCATGGCCGAGCTGTTCCGGCCCGAGGTCATTCCCACGCTGGATAAAACCGCTGTCAAGGTGGGTGGCTCGCCCGGCCCCAACCTGCATCCCGGCGACATCATTGAATACGTCATCGAGTTTCACAACCAGGGCAAGGACGGCGCCATTCGCGTGGCCGCAAACGACCCCATTCCGCTGGGGCTCACCTATGTGCCCGGCAGCATGGTGCTGGTGCGCGACGACGGCGATCCGGGCAATACCGGCCCTCAGTCCGACGGCGTTGATGGCGGCCTGGCTGAATTTGTGGCCAGCGACGGCCCGCGCGGCACCATTTATTTCAGAGTGGGCGATGGCGCCACCGGCGGCAACATCAGCTCGCCTGAGGGTGGCCTGCTGCTTCCGAACGAAAAAGTCATATTCAAGTACAGGGCGGAAATTCATCCCGATTTTCTCGACGATCCGGCCACCTTCCCGGACAGCACCATCACCAACCGGATCATTATCAGCCACGGTTCGCAAACCTTCCCCAACGACCCCGACAAGAATGTCGAGGGTGAAGTTGAGGTTGCGGTCGAGATTGAAGACTTTCCGCCCGTGCAGCTGGTCAAGTCGGCCAGCCCCAGCGCCATTCCCGACCTGGCCGGGCAGACGGTGGAATTTACCCTGAGCGCCTACAACTACGAAAGCCCGGTCACCGAAGTTGATTTCAGCGACACCTTGCCAACCGGCTGGTCTTACGATGCCGGCAGCACCATCATCAACCTGCCCAATGGCACCACCATCACCGGCGCTGCGGCCGATCCGTCCGTGTCTGGCCAGCAGCTGACGTGGAATCTGGATGAGTCACTGAACCCGTTCGAGGTTCTTGCCATTCGCTTCAGCGCCACAACCGTCACAGCGCCCGGCGGCGACAGCGTTAACAACGCAACCGTGACCGCGCTTGATTTCAACAATAGCCCCGTTTCGTCCGACGCCGACGCCACCGTTGGCATCACGGACCTGGCGCTGACCAAAACCGCCGACGTGTCCGAAGCCGGGCCAAACGACACCATCACCTATACGGTCACCCTGGAAAACATCGGCACTGTTCGCCAGAACGATATTGATATCAGCGACACGCTGGCGCAGGGCACCACCTATGTGCCCGAAAGCACGGTGGCCA
>DATGTG010000055.1:0-2129 GCA_035301965.1 Wenzhouxiangella sp.
CTTCCCCGGTTATTTCCTGATTGTGGCCGACTTTATCGAATGGGCCAGGAGCAATGACGTGCCGGTGGGCCCCGGTCGCGGGTCCGGTGCCGGATCGGTGGTGGCCTGGAGCTTGGGGATAACCGAAGTTGATCCAATGCGTTACGAGCTCCTTTTCGAGCGCTTTCTAAACCCGGAACGGGTGTCCATGCCCGACTTTGACATTGACTTTTGCGTGGAGGGCCGCGACCGGGTCATTGAATATGTGGCGCAGCATTACGGCCGTGAGCAGGTTTCGCAGATCATTACCTATGGAACCATGGCGGCCAAAGCGGTGGTGCGCGACTGCGGGCGCGTGCTGGGCTACAACTACGGCTTTGTCGACTCCATTGCCAGGCTGATTCCCAATCAGCTTGACATCACGCTTGAGAGCGCGCTGAAACAGGAGCCCGAACTCAGGTCACGCTACGAAAAGGAAGACGATACCCGCAGCATTCTCGACCTGGCGCTGTCGCTTGAAGGGCTGGTCAGAAATGCCGGGAGACACGCCGGCGGCGTGGTGATTGCCCCCGGTCCGCTGCCCGACTACGTACCGCTCTACACCGAGCCGGACGGTCAATCGGTGCTGACCCAGTTTGACAAGGATGATGTCGAATCCATCGGGCTGGTCAAGTTCGACTTTCTGGGATTGCGCAACCTCACCATCATCAACTGGACGCTCAAGGCGGTCAACGCGGCAAGGCATGACAGGGGCGAAGCTGAAATCAACCTTGCCGACCTGCCCCTGGACGACGACAAGGCTTTCAGACTGCTGCGGGCGGCCCATACCACCGCCGTATTCCAGCTTGAATCTCCGGGCATGAAAGACCTGTTGCGCAGGCTCAAGCCCGACAGCTTTGACGATATTGTTGCCGCAGTGGCCCTGTTTCGTCCCGGGCCGCTCGATTCGGGCATGGTTGACCAGTATATCGACCGCAAGCACGGCAAGGCACCGGTGCGCTATCCGCATCCCAAAACAGCCCCTGTCCTGGAGCCAACCTACGGGGTCATTCTGTACCAGGAGCAGGTGATGCAGATTGCCCAGGAGCTGGCCGGCTACAGCCTCGGCGGCGCCGATTTGCTGCGCCGCGCCATGGGCAAGAAAATCCCCGAGGAAATGGACCAGCAGCGCGCCATTTTTGTTGAAGGCGCCACCGCCAACGGCATCGACAGCCAGCAGGCCGAAGAAATCTTCAACAACATGGAAGCCTTTGCCCGCTACGGCTTCAACAAGTCACACTCGGTCGCCTATGCGCTGGTGGCCTACCAGACGGCCTGGCTCAAGGCACACTATCCGGCTGAATTCATGGCGGCCGTTCTGTCGGCCGATCTGGACAAGACAGACAAAATAGCCAATCTGATAGAAGACTGCCGGGCCATGGATCTCGAAATCCTGCCGCCCGATGTCAACCGCTCGGACTACCGTTTCATGGTCGAGGACGGCGCCATACGCTATGGCCTGGGCGCGCTCAAGGGCGTGGGCCAGGGCGCCATAGAAAATCTGGTGGCCGTTCGTGAACAAATCGGTTCGTTCACCAGCCTTGGTCAGCTGTGTCGCGAAACAAACCTGTCGCGCCTCAACCGCCGGGCCCTTGAGTCGCTGATTCGCTCCGGAAGCCTTGACAGTCTGCATAAAAACCGCGCGGCGCTCATGCAGGCCCTGCCCGATGCCCTGGCCGCGGCCGAGCGCTACCAGGCCGATCTGGAAGCCGGCCAGTCCAACCTGTTTGGCATGTCCTCGCCAGCAGCCGGTGGTGCGGATTCCGGCGCTGCCGATGAACAGCCCTTGCCCGACGTGCGCGAATGGACGCCAAGGCAGCGTCTGCAGGCCGAAAAGGACACCCTGGGGCTATATCTGTCCGGCCACCCCATGGACGAGCTGCGCGAAGAGCTGGCCGAAATCACCACGGCCACGTTTGAGGAAATTGGCGATCTTATGGGCAGCAGCGCCGGAAATGGCGACCGGCGCAACCAGGGGCGCTCCATGACGCTGGCCGGCATGATCGCCGCCATCAGGCGTCGCCCGGGCAAGGGGGCCTTCATTGCGCTGACCGACGGAACGTCGAGAATTGAGCTGGCTGTTTTTGAGCGGCTTTTCCAGGAGGTTTCCG
>DATGTG010000056.1:0-5527 GCA_035301965.1 Wenzhouxiangella sp.
CCGCCTGGCCGGACTCATCGCGGCCGTTTTTTTGACAGGCCAGCGCCGCCCGCACAAACGCGGAAAACAGCGGATGGGCATCGCGCGGCGTGGAGGTGAACTCGGGATGAAACTGGGTGGCCAAAAACCACGGATGACCGGGCAGCTCCATGACCTCTATATGGCGCTCGTCCAGTGACGTTCCGGTGACGCGCAGGCCGCCCTTTTCAAGCAGTTCGCGGTATTCGGGATTGACTTCGTAACGGTGGCGGTGGCGCTCGACAATTTCATCCACCCCGTAGAGCTGGCGCACCCGCGAGCCCGACTCCAGCCGGCAGCGCTGCGCGCCCAGACACATGGAACTGCGCAGGTCCGGCCCGCCCAGATCCAGCCCCAGGCTGCTTTTGGCGGCATGGCGTTCGGTGGCGTGCGTAACAATCGGGCGCGCCGCTTCGGAATCGACCTCAACGGTGTTGGCATCCTCAAGCCCGCAGACGTTGCGCGCAAATTCAACCGCCGCCGCCTGCAGGCCCAGGCAAATGCCGAAATAGGGAATGCCCTGCTCGCGCGCGTGCCTGACGGCGGCCACCTTGCCCTCAAAACCGCGCTCGCCAAAGCCGCCGGGCACCAGGATGGCGTCCACGCCCTCCAGCGCCTCGCTGCCGGTGGCCTCAATTTCTTCCGATTCGACCGGCCGCACGTTCACCTTGATCCACTCGCTGATGCCGCCGGCCATCAGCGCCTCGCTGATGGACTTGTAGGCATCGGCATGCTCGACATACTTGCCGACCATGGCCACGGTGACCTCGTGCCTGGGGCGGCTCTGGCGCTCGACCACATCCTCCCAGTCGGACAGGTCGGCCGGTCCGGCCTGGATGCCCAGGCGGTCGAGAACAAAGCGGTCCAGCCCCTGGCTGTGGTAGAAGGACGGAATCTTGTAGATCGAATCGACATCGACGGCCGAAATGATGGCCTCGTTGGACACGTTGGTAAACAGCGCAATCTTCTTGCGTTCTTCCTGCGACAGCATGCGCTCGCAGCGACACAGCAAAACATCGGGCTGAATGCCAATGGAGCGCAGCTCCTTGACCGAGTGCTGGGTGGGCTTGGTCTTGATCTCGTTGGCCGCGCGCAGATACGGCACCAGGGTCAGGTGCATGAACAGCGCCTGGCGGCCGTACTCGCTGCCCAGCTGGCGGATGGCTTCAAGAAACGGCAGCGATTCGATATCACCCACGGTGCCGCCAATTTCCACCAGCGCCACGTCAAAGCCCTCAACGGCCCGGTTGACCGATCTTTTGATCTCGTCGGTAATGTGGGGAATGACCTGCACCGTGGAGCCCAGGTATTCACCGCGCCGCTCCTTGGCGATGACGTTGGCGTAGATGCGCCCGGTGGTGAAATTGTTGAGCTGGGTCATGCGCGTGCGCACAAAGCGCTCGTAGTGCCCCAGGTCAAGATCGGTTTCGGCGCCGTCCTCGGTGACAAACACCTCGCCGTGCTGAAACGGGCTCATGGTGCCCGGATCGACATTGATGTACGGATCAAGCTTGAGCAGCGTCACGCGCAGGCCGCGCGCTTCGAGGATCGAGCCCAGTGATGCGGCAGAAATGCCCTTGCCCAGCGATGAAACCACACCGCCGGTAACGAAAATGATGGAGGTCATGCCCGGATGCTCAAGCTGTGTGAACCCGGCAAAGTATTGTACCCGATAAGCCCGCCGCGGCTGCGACCACAGACGCACAAAGTTTTATCCGGCCCCCGAATCAATCCACGCCAGCGTTGCCAGCCGCCCGGTCTGCCCGTCGCGGCGGTATGAAAAAAAGCGGCCCGGCTCTTCCACGGTGCAGTGCCGGCTGTCAAAAACCCGGATACCGCAGCGCATGAGCTCAAATGCGGCCACGCCTTTCAGGTCAAGCCGCCAGCGGCCTGCGTCGGGCAGAAAAAACCGTTCCAGATCCGGGTTCGTTTGCAAAAAGGCAGCGCGCACGTCACTGCCCACCTGATAGCAGCGGGCGCAAATGCCCGGCCCCAGCCAGGCCATCATGTCATTTTTTCCGGCGGGCAGCGCAGCCAGCACGGCCTCCACAATGCCGCCCGCCAGCGAACGCCAGCCGCCGTGTATGGCCGCCACAAAGGAGCCGGCGGCGTCGGCAAGCAGTATCGGCAGACAGTCGGCCGACAGTATCGCCAACACTTCGTCGGGCCGATCCGTCCAGGCGGCATCGGCCTGTATGCCTGCGTGCCAGTCCGCAAGGTGAATCACGCGCGTGCCGTGCACCTGGTGGAGCCAGCGCGGCGGCGCCGGCAGCCGCCCGGAAAGCTGTTGGCGATTGGCGGCCACCGCTGCAGCCTCGTCATTGCTGTTCATGCCCAGATTCAGCGATGCATACGCGCCCCGGCTGGTGCCGCCGCTGCGCGTGGTTGAAAAGCCCCTGACCCGCACGGGCGCAGGCCAGCCGGGCTCAATGATCTGCATCGGAGGCCGCACCGTTATCGAGAATATCAATCAGCTGCTGCATGTCATCGGGCAGCGGCGCGGTCACCTCCAGCGGCTGCCCGGAATCGGGGTGGTCAAACACCAGCTTGCGGGCGTGCAGCGCCTGGCGCGGGAATTTTTGCCAGGCCTGGCGCTGGGCGTCGCCCAGCCCCGCCGGCGCGCCGCGCTGGCCGTATACCCGGTCGCCGATGATGGGGTAGCGAATATGCGCCATGTGCACACGAATCTGGTGGGTGCGCCCGGTTTCCAGCTCGATGTCCAGCAGGCTGGCGCCCGAAAGCTTGCGGGCCACGCGGTAATGGGTGCGCGCCGGGCGGCCGTCGGGCCGTACGATCTGGCGGCGCCGGTCCACCGGATGGCGTCCCAGCGGCTCATCAACCTGTCCGCCGGCAATCATTTCGCCCCACACCAGGGCGCGATAAAAGCGCCGGATGGCGCGCTTTTTCATGGCCTCGACCAGCCGGCGGTGGCTGGCGGTGGTGCGCGCAACGATCAGGCAGCCGCTGGTGTCCTTGTCGAGCCGGTGCACCAGGCCGGCGCGCGGCAGCACGGCCAGGTCGGCATCGTGGTTGAGCAGGGCGTTGGCCAGCGTGCCGTCGGGGTTGCCCGATCCGGGGTGCACCACCAGCCCGGCGGGCTTGTTGACCACCAGCAGGTGCGGGTCTTCCAGCAGCACCTCGAGCGCAATGGACTGCGGCTCCAGCGTGCCGTGGTCGGCCAGCTCGGCGTGCAGCCGAATCAGCTCTCCTCCCAGCAGGCGCATGCCCGGCTTGACCGTTTGCTCGTTGACGCGCACCTGCCCGCCACGAATCCAGGCAGCAATGCGGCTGCGTGAATAATCAGGCCAAAGTTCGGCCAGCACGGCGTCGAGCCGCTGGCCGGCGTGGTCCGGGTCAATATGCGCTTGCAGGTTTATAAGGCGGTTCATGATCCGGGCTTTGCTCCAACATGCCGGCGCAGCAATGGCATAATGGCCGGTCTTGAAGAGAACGTGTCCATGCCTGAACACGAGACCATTATGCCCAATCCAGACACCGCCCGCCGGTCATCCCCCATCATGATTCTGCTGCTGCTTGCGCTGGTCGTGGCCATAAGCGGCTGCAGCCGCGAAAAGCTGGATGAAGACGCGTCGGCCGAACAGCTTTACAACTGGGCCAACGCCGCCCTGCGCGCCAAAACCTGGCCCGAGGCGGTCAGCCGCTACAAGTTCCTGACCACCCGCCACCCGTTTGGACGTCACGCCGAACAGGCCCAGCTCGACATGGCCTACGCACAGTACAAGGCGGGTTCGTCCGAGCGCGCCGTAACAACGCTGGATCGCTTCATTCGCACCTACCCCACCCACCCCAATATCGACTACGCCTATTATCTGAAGGGGCTGGTCAAATACGATGAAACCATCAGCGCCATGCGGCGCCTGTTTCCGGGGCAGGTCATCGACCGCGACCAGAGCAGCGCCCGCGAGGCCTTTCTGGACTTTCAGGAACTCATCCGCCTGTATCCCGAAAGCCGCTACGTGGCCGATGCCCGCCAGCGCATGGTCTACCTGCGCAACGTCATGGCCGAGCAGGACGTGGTGATCGGCGAGTATTATTTTCGTCGCGGTGCCTATATTGCCGCCATTCACCGCGCCCGCCACGTGATCGAAAACTACCCGCACGCACCGGCCAATCTTGACGCCCTGAAGCTGATGGAACGGGCCTATGGCAAGCTGGAGCTGGCCGACCTGTCGGCCGATACCCGGCGCGTGCTCGAGCTCAACGCCGGCAAGGCCTCCCTGCAGGAAGACAAACCCTCGTTCTGGCGCCGGCTATGGCCGTTTGACTGATTCGCAGCCGGCTGTTCGCATCGAATCCGACCATGTCTTCACCGCCTTTTTCAGCGCGCGCCAATGCGCTGGTGCAGCGCATCGAACATTGGCTGGAACATCGTCTGTCGGCGCTGCCCGATGACCGCACCCGCCTGCCCGAGGCCATGCGCTACGCCACTCTCAATGGCGGCAAGCGTTTGCGCCCGCTGCTGGTGTACGCCAGCGGCGAGGCCCTGGGGCTGACGCCCGACAGGCTGGACGGCGCGGCCGCGGCCGTTGAGCTTATTCACTGCTACTCGCTGGTGCACGACGACCTGCCAGCCATGGACGACGACAGCCTGCGGCGCGGCCAGCCAACCACGCATATTGCCTTTGACGAGGCAACGGCCATTCTGGCGGGCGACGCCCTGCAGGCGCTCGCCTTTGAGGTGCTGGCCGAAACCAGCGAGCCTGCGGCAGCCTGCCGCATGAGCCTTGAGCTGACCCGTGCCTGCGGCGCGGCCGGCATGGCCGGGGGCCAGGCGCTTGATCTCCAGTTTGAAAGGCAGCAGCCCGAACGCGCCGCGGTCGAATCCATGTACGCAAAAAAGACCGGGGCGCTGATTCACGCGGCCGTCATGCTGCCGGCCGCCCTGCGGCCGGATCTGCCCGATGACCATCGCCGCGCGCTGTCCGATTTTGCGCACGCAGCGGGGCTGGGTTTTCAGATTCGCGATGACCTGCTGGAAATTGAAGGCGACACACAGGTCATTGGCAAATCAAGCCACAGCGACCAGGTCCGCCAAAAGGCCAGCTGGCCCGCCCTGTTCGGCGCTGGCGAGGCGCGCGCCCGCATTGATGAACTCACGCTTGAATCCAGGCATGCCCTGGAGCGCCTGCCCGGCGATCACGACGGGCTGTGCTGGCTGGCCGAGCGCCTGCTCAGGCGCCAGCACTGAACCGGCAGACAATATCGAAAATCTCGTGGCCCTTGCCAAGCCCGCGGCGCTCGAAATGCGTCTGCGGCCGCCAGTCGGGGCGCGGTGACCACGGGTCACCCTGAATCCTGAATGCATCCACCTGTTCCAGGGCTTCCAGCATCCACTGCGCATATGGTGCCCAATCGGTGGCCAGATGCAAAATGCCCTGCGGCCGCATGACAGCCGCCAGCTTTTGCAAAAACGCCGGCTGTATCAGGCGCCTTTTGTGGTGGCGTTTTTTGGGCCAGGGGTCGGGAAAGTAAATGCGCACTTCGTCCA
>DATGTG010000057.1:0-2111 GCA_035301965.1 Wenzhouxiangella sp.
GCAAGATTTTCAAAGCGCCCCGCTTCTGCGGGGCTTTTTCTTTCTGCTAAGCTCAAACATTCACAAACCTGAAGTGCGGTGCCTTGGCTGGAAAAACATGGGCCGGTGAAGATCGCGACAGCGTTGTGACAGCCGGACTGCCCGATCTGTGCAGTCCGGGCAGTCTGTTTCTGCTGGTGCTGGCGGGGCTGGTGGTGGCGCTGGTGTTTGCGCTGGCGGCCAGCGCCGGGCTACCGGGCTTCTGGCTTGAGTTTGGCCTGTCGGTGCTGTTTGTGCAGTGGGTGGTGCTGGTTTCGGCCGGCCTGTTGTGCGCCCTGCGCCGGCACGAGGGCAAGTTGGGTTCAGCCGGCGTGGCCTGGCTGGTGTTTTTGCTTATTCCGGCGGTGACGCTGGTCATGAGCCTGTTTGTGGTGGCCTGGCTGCCCGGCCAGCCGCCGGCCGGGCCGGGCTGGTTTGCGGCCCGCAACACATTTATCAGCCTGCTGGCCTCTCTTTTGCTGCTGCGCTATCTGGCCCTGCAGCAGCGCTGGCGCGCGCAGGTGGCGGCCGAAACCCGCGCCCGGCTGGATGCCCTGCAGGCCCGCATTCGCCCGCATTTTCTGTTCAACGCACTCAACACCATTGCCAACCTGGTGCACAGCAACCCCGACGCCGCCGAAGCGGCCACCCTGGACCTGTCGGATTTGCTGCGCATCGGCCTGCGCCCGGGCGCAACCCACTCGCTGGCCGAAGAGCTGGAGCTGGTGCGCGGCTATGTGCGCATTGAAAAACTGCGCCTGGGCCGCCGGCTGCAGGTGGAATGGGATCTGCCGGACAATTTGCCCCAGGAGCATCAGCTGCCGGTGCTGATCATACAGCCGCTGGTTGAAAATGCCGTGGTGCACGGCATTGCACGGCGCGCGCAGGGCGGGCGGCTGACCATTGGCCTGCGCATGGAAAAGCGCGCGCGGCTGCGGCTTGAAATCACCAATCCGCTGGCCGAGGACAGCAGCAAATCGAGCGAGGGCAATCGCATGGCGCTGGGCAATATTCGCCAGCGCCTTGAGCTGGCTTATGAAGACAGTGCCCGGCTGCGCGCCGGCGCGCAGCGCGACTGCTTTCGGGTTGTGCTGACGCTGCCCGTGCCGGCTGAAAAGACCGCCCGGCCGACAGGGTAAAAGAGCCGGTCAGGCCTGGGGAGTGTCGGCCAGGGCGGCTTCCTCTCCGTCCTGGTCATCTCCGGAGGAATCATCGGGTTCTGCCCCGTTGTCTTCCTGGTCGGGGTGCATTTCCAAAGCCGCTGGCGAGGTCATGAACTGCGGCACCCAGTCGCCCTGTTCGTCCTTGGGCACCGGGCCGCGCTGCCACATGCGCCAGCGCGCAAAGCCGGCCGGCAGCAGGGCGGCCACGCCCATGAAGCTGAGCAGTGAGGCGGGCCCGATAAACTGCATGAGAATACCGGCGGTCAGCGGGCCGAGAATGGCGCCGCTGCCGTACAGCATTTGCATGCTGGAGGCGGTTTCGAGCATGTATTGCGGGTCGACGTGGTCGTTGGTGTGCGAAGCCGACAGCGAAAACATGCTGAAGCCGCTGGCACCGTACAGCAGGCCGCCGACAAGAATCAGGTGCGGGTGAACCTCGATAAGCCACAGGGCAAAAAAGGCGCTTATGGCAGCAACCAGACTGACCCAGGCCAGCACGGTGCGGCGGTCAAAACGGTCGGACAGGCGGCCGATGGGCCACAGCATGATGATGCCGCCCAGAATGGTGGCGCTCATGAAGGCGGAAATGCCTTTGGGATCCAGTCCGATGCCGGCGGCCATGACCGGCGCCAGGCCCCAGAACGCGCCGGTGCCTATGCCGGCAAAAAAAGCGCCGACCACGCCCAGGGGCGAGGTGTCGTAGAGCATTTTAAGGCTCAGCCGGTGGGCTTCAACCACTTCGGGTTCGCGCACGCGCGTAAGCGCCACGGGAATCAGCCCGGCCGACATCAGCACCGACGCCAGCGCAAACAGCTTGAGGGTGGAAATGTCGCCAGCCAGCAGAAGCAGCTGCCCGGCGCCCAGGCCCACCAGCGTGGTGGTCATGTAGGTCGAAAAAATATGCCCGCGCTGGTCGTTGCTGGTCTGCTT
>DATGTG010000058.1:0-2269 GCA_035301965.1 Wenzhouxiangella sp.
TGCGGCCACCGCACCGGCAGACACCAGCATCATCACGGACGGCAAAGCCGGCACCCAGGGTGCCGCAAGACAGCCGGCCGCCAGCGCCAGCACCGCCCGCATGCCCCGCCCCGCCATCACCTAATCCATGTCAACAAGCCGCCCGCCGGTCATTTCCAGCCTCCGGTCCATGCGCCGGGCCAGCTGCGGATCGTGGGTCACCAGCACCAGGCTGGTTCTGAATTCGCGGTTGAGCTCGAGCATCAGCTCGTACACCTGCGCGGCATTGTCCTCGTCCAGGTTGCCCGTGGGCTCATCGCCAAGGATACAGTCCGGACGGTTGATCAGCGCGCGGGCCACAGCGGCGCGCTGGCGCTCGCCGCCCGACAGCTGGCCCGGCTTGTGGTCCAGCCGGTGCCCCAGACCGACGCGCTCCAGCAGTTCCACGGCCCGCGCGCGGGCCTGCGCCACCGGCTGCCGGGCAATCAGCAGCGGCATGGCAACATTTTCCAGCGCCGTGAATTCGGGCAGCAGATGGTGAAACTGATAGACAAAGCCAAGGTGGCGATTGCGGATGGCGGCGCGGCGCGTCTCGTCGGCGCGCGCCATGTCCTGGCCGGCCACCTCCACGCTGCCCGAGGTGGGCTTGTCCAGCCCGCCAAGCAGGTGCAGCAGCGTGCTCTTGCCCACGCCCGACGGCCCCAGAATGGCCACCTGTTCGCCGGCCCGTATTTCAAGATCAACGCCTTCGAGAACCTTGAGGCGGGCTCCGGCCTGGGCGAAGGATCTTTCCAGCCCCCGGGCCCTGATGACAACATCATTCATGACGCAGTGCCTCCACCGGCTGGGTTCGGGCCGCCCGCCAGGCGGGATAAATGGTCGACAGCAGCGACAGCACCAGCGCCAGGGCGCCAAAACGCGCCACATCGCCGGCGCGCAGCTCCGACGGCAAATCGCTGATGTAGTACACATCGGCCGACAGAAAATCGATGCTGAGGAGCTGCTCGACCAGGCCGACCACCTGCTCGACGTTGAGCGCCAGAAGCACGCCGGTCACTATGCCCAGAAAAGTGCCGATGATGCCGATCAAAGAACCCTGCACCATGAAAATGGCCATGATGCGCCGCGGCCCCATTCCCATGGTCTTTAGAATGGCAATATCGGCCTGCTTGTCGGTGACCACCATGACCAGGGTGGAAATGATGTTGAAGGCGGCCACTGCCACAATCAGCGAAAGGATGATGAACATCACCGTTTTTTCGGTGCTGACGGCGCGAAAATAGTTGGCGTGCTGCAGCGTCCAGTCGCGCACCCGGTGAAACCCGCCGATCTCCTCGTCAATCTGCATGGCGATGGAGCGCGCCCGCATCATGTCGTCAAACTTCAGGCGGATGCCGCTGACGTCATCGCCCAGCCTGAAAAGCCGCTGGGCATCCTTGTAGTGCACCACGGCCAGCGCGGTGTCGTACTGATGAACGCCGGCCTCGAAAATGCCGGCCACGGTAAAACGCCGCACCTGGGGCGACACGCCGGCCGGCGTGGTGCGAACCTCGGGCGCAAAAATGGTGACCTGATCGCCTTCGCGCACGCCCAGCTTGGCCGCCAGACCACCGCCGAGCAGCACCTGCCACTGGCCCGGCTCGAGCGCGTGCAGGTCATCGCGATGCATCAGCTGGCCGATTTCCGACACTTCGGGCTCCAGGTCCGGATCAATGCCCCTCACCTGGGCACCGGCCGTGGCGCGTCCGCGAATCAGGGTTTCCTGCTCGACATACGGCGCCGCCCCCACCACGCGCGGATGTTCATGGACCTGGCCGATCAGCGTCTCCCAATCGGGCAGGCGCCGCTCGTAGCCTTCGATGGTGGCGTGTGCCACCATGTCCAGAATGCGCTCGCGCAGTTCGGTTTCAAATCCGTTCATCACGCTCAAGACGGTGATCAGGGTCATGACCCCGATCATGATGCCGCCCATGGACACCAACGAGATGAACGAAATGAAATGGTTGCTGCGCTTGGCGCGCAGATAGCGCAGGCCGACAAAAATGCTCAAAGGGTGATACATGGTCAGGCGCACTCCTTGTGCATCACAACGCAGTCTGCCGCAGGCCGTCAATCAGCGCGGTCAGCTCGTTGGGCAGCGGCGCACTGTAGCAGCGCCTGACCGGCCAGGGCAACTCAAGGCTGCTGGCATGCAAAAACATGCGTTTGAGGCCGGCCGGCGCCGGCTGCCGGTTGTAAAGCCGGTCGCCGGCCAGGGCGTGGCCAATGGACGCGGCGTGAACGCGGATCT
>DATGTG010000059.1:0-6562 GCA_035301965.1 Wenzhouxiangella sp.
ACCAGCATGACCGGGGTGTGAATGTCCTCGACCCTGAACAGCGGGCTGTTGCGCACATAGCGCTCCGGGTCGCGCCACGGCGGCGTGAACATGCGACCCTGACCGTCCTCCAGCCACAACATGCCGAAATTGGCCGTTTGAAGGGCATTCTCCTGGTAGCGCTTGCGCGGATCAAATTCGCCGTATGTACCAATCAGATTGGTCGAGCTGGCCAGCGCTACAGCTGCGGCAAAGCGGTTGGTGCGGGCAATGATGGAAAGCGTTCCATAACCGCCATAGCTGTGGCCCATCAAATACAGGCGGTCAGGGTCGGCAAGGCCCTGTTCAACCAGCTGCTCCACTGCCGGCATGACGCTGCCGGCAAGGCGCGCGGCCGGCTCCGACTCGTCTTCTGCCAGCGGCATGCTTGGCATCAAAACGGCAAATCCATGCGCCAGCGGAATGCGCATGTGCAAATGGGTGTAGCTGCTGGCGCGAGCGTCCCACGGAAGCTCGTCGCCCATCGTTGATCCGGGATAGATCCAGGTCAACAGCGGCAGCGGCTGATCCTCGGAGATGCCGGCCGGACGCAGCAGCCACGCGCTCAGCGTCTGGCCATCTTCATTGCGATACTCAAAACGACGTGCATCGACAGAATCAATGCGCTCCAGAAACCGGTTGCCCCGGAACAGCTGCACCGGTGCATCGCTCTTGTCGTGCACCCGCCATATCCACAACCCCTCGTCGTCGTTGCGCACGAAAACATTGCTGCCTGTCGCCGGATCCCGGGCCCGAAGCTTTGCGTGCGGGTCAGGAACCTGCAGCGGAGTCTGCTCGCCGGCAGCAAGATCCAGCACGCTCAGCTCATCCATATCGCCTTCCGTCTGCACAACCACCGCATCCAGGCAAACATCGGAGGCCGGCGGGACAACATCTCCGTAATTGCCGGCCGGCGGCCACAGCAGCGCATCGTCTGCGCCGATCACCTCCGGCCGGATCACGGCAAGCTCGCCGGAAGGACGAAGCTCAACCAGACTGTCGCCTGCAAGGCCGGCCAGATGGGGCCCGCAGGTGTTCCAAAACACATCCACAGCCTGCACATCCTGCCCAGCGGAGGAACGGGGCTTGCGATCCCTGTCAAACAGCAGCCATTGGCGGGTGCTTGCACTTTCACGCGACCGACAGCTGGCGGCTGCAATGAGCTTGTCATGACTCAGCCAGTGCAGCGCCATGTCGGACTGATCGCAGGCATTTTTGTTATCGGCAGCATCAAGCGCCAGAACCTCCACCTGCCCATTTCCAGCGTCAACCCGCCGCAATGCCATGGCGCCCGATTTGGCCTGTCCCAAAACGGCCACATGCTTTCCTTCCGGCGACCAGCGCACCAGCGGCGGTTCAACAAATTGCAGCGCCTGTATTTCCGAATGAATTCTCTGCCCCTCCAGGTCATGCAGCTCCAGAAAATACCAATTACTGTCCCAGCGCAGGGGGCGATCCGCGCCCGGTGGTGTACCGGGCCGGGTCCGCACAAGCAACAGACGGTCATGCTGCGGTGAAACGGAAACCTGCTCGACAGCGCCCGTCGCCACCTCATGACGGGTATCGTCAAGCACGTTGACAAGCAAAACTCGCCCCTGCCCGTCTTTTGCCTGTCCGTCATTTGAATGCCCTCCGCCTGAACGCTCCATCGGCACACCGCTTTCCAGCACGCTGGCAGTTGCCGCCTGGCCACCTGCCATGTCAGCCCAGCCGCGCATGGCCCGCTCAGGCGTTGTCAGCCCGACGTGCAGCCCGGATGATGTTGCTTCCGGCCCCAGCGTTTCCACCAGGAGGCGGTGCTTGCCCAGCCACCGAAAGTGCCGCCCGTCACCACGTGCAGCAACGGCTTCTTCGAGCAGCGGCCGCATGGTGCCTTCCTGCCTATCATGGAGCCACAGGCGCACAACGCCTCCCCGGGTTGAAAGCATCGCCAGGTAGCGACCGTCGGGTGACCATTCAGGTGCCCACCAGCCACTGCCATCTTCAACCCCCCGGGTAAGGTTGACCGCAGGCTGTTCATCCTTTTGCACCCAGACATCACCAGCGGCATTGCCAGCCAGCCACTCCCAGCGGTAATCAGCCATTTCCGCCCGAGGACGACGAATAACGAGCGCCAGCTCACCGGATGCGGAAAACGCAAACGGGCCACCGAAAGCTTCGCCCACATCCTGCAGGCGAAACAGATCATCCACCTCAAAAGGCCGCTGTTGTGCGATTGCTGCGACAGCAACCAGGGCCAGCACGACAAAGGCGGCAAGATGCGGGGTTTTCGAGCGGTTCATGCGCTTCATCGCCGCATGACCACAATGCGTTCACCCTCTGCCTCTGCCGTAACCGGCAGCACGTACTCAAGCGCAGAGGCAAAGCGGGCGCTGTCCCCGCGCTTGAACGTGCCGCTCACCGGCAATGCGCCCAGCTCCGTATCCAGCAGGTCAATGGGCCGTCTGGCATAGCGGTTCATCTCGCTCACCGCTTCGGACAGTGGCGTATCGTTGAACTGCAGGAAGCCGCGCGTCCAGGCCGTGACCGCCTCCACGTCAACGCTCGTGCGCGCCCAGCCGCTTTTGGTGCCCTCCCAGCGCAGTCGTGTACCCGGCTCCATGCGGGTGGGTGCTGCATTGGACCGGGCGCTGACCTGAACCTGGCCGCTCAAGAGAGAAACGCTCACGTCCTTACCGCTGTGATCAACCTGAAAGCTCGTTCCGGTGGCCACGATTCGTGCATCTCCTGCCTGGACAACGAAGCGCCGCGCGCTTTCAGGCGCCACCTCAAACAGTGCGCGCCCTTCAATCAGCTCAATCCGGCGCTGACGCCAATTCATCCTTGAGCGGATGTGGCTGTGATAATCCAGCTTTACGCGGGAACCGTCGGCCAGCAACACGCTGCGCGCTTCGGCACCGGTGACATGATCGGTTGCCTGCGGGTACAAATTGCGGCCAGCCAGCGCCAGCACAACAACAACCACCAGCGCGGCTGCTGTTGCGGTCAGCCAGCCGGCGCGGCCGTCAATCCATCGTTTGCGACCACCCGACTCGTCCAGTGCACTGGCCGCCATTGAGGAAAAACGCTCATCTTGCAGCAACAGTCCCAGCTCATCCCAGCGCTGCCAAACCTGCTGCCAGGCAAGCGCGTGACGTGTATCCCTGTCCAGCCAGGCCTGCAGCGCAGCGTGGTCGGAAAAATCTTCGTCCAGCCGCCGCGCCAGCCAGCGCTCCGCTTCCCGCAATGCGCGACGGCCAGGACAGGATCGATGCTTATTCATTATTTGCTCGCATGATTGGCCGAAGGCGGCGCAGTGCACGACTGATGTGCTTTTCAACCGTCTTGACCGAAACGCCGCACGCCGCGGCGATCTGACGATAGCTTTGATGGTGCGCGCGACTCAAAAGAAAAATTCTGCGCGTCTGTTTCGGCATTGCATCCAGCGCCATATACAGCTCATCCAGTTCCTGCTCAACCGCAGCGAGCGCATCAGGCTGCGGTTGAGCGCTAAACAGCACAGGCTCGACAGTCGCGGCATCGACAGTTGCCGGCCGGCGCTGGTTCTGGCGATGACGGTCAATCGCAAGATTGGTCGCTACCCGATACAACAGGGTTTTCCAGACCCGCTCGGGGCGGGTGTCCAAAGCGCCGTAATCCAGCAGACGAATGCAGCTTTCCTGCGCAATTTCCTCAGCATCGGACCGATTGATTGTGCGCCGGCACAAGAAGGCAACCAGCTTGTCATGGTGCGCCTTAAAAAAAGCCTCGAACTCATGCCGAACATCTTCCGGGCGTTTGACATGAGCAGGCTTTGGGGCCCTGCGCACGCGCAGCTCATCCCGCTCCACACCGGCACTGTTCTTTATCCTTCTCATGGCCGTGTGAGAGTACATGAATTCCTCGCTCACCAGAAAGAAGGAATCAGCATTTCACGCGCGACCAGATGCTGAATGCGCCGGAATTTCCATGGGCCGGGAAAACGGGCCCTGCTCGCGGCCTGCGCACGAGCTCCATCCGGCTCTTTACCACTTCTTCGCCAGCGCCAGGCTTATATAACGGCCGATCGGTGAAGCGTTGGTCGCGTCATACGGCAACACGTATTCCGAAGGAGCCTCGAACAGCGGCGGTTTGCGGTCAAGCGCATTGCGGACGGCAAGAGCGACCGAGGTGTCCGCCCACGGGCCCGAGGCACTGCTGTCGTAGCGAAACGTCAGATCAACCGTGTTGATTGAAGGCAGTTTGGCTGACGCTGCCTCATCCCAATAGTTGTCCACCACCCGTCCGGTGTGGTTGAAATATCCAGCCATCGAGAACCCGTTGAACGACCACACGGCCCCAGCCCGAAAGTTCTTTTTTGCCGGGTTGTAGATCGTTCCGGAAAGATCCTCTGAAGGCTCGCCCGGCACGGTCACCTGGGTGCTCTTGAGAAAACTGAAATTCCCGCTCAGGGTTAACGTGCCAAGACCAACATCAATGCGCTGCGAACCGGTCAGGTCAAGGCCACGTATGCGCTGCCGCTGGGCATTCACCATGTGGTCCAGAATGATGGCATACAGGCTGTCTGGCGAGTACTCAATATCCAGCCAGTTGTCAATTTCCAGCAGGTTGTCCGCTATCGCATGGTATTCATCGGCGCTTGGGTCAAGAATCACAAAACTGCCATACGCCGGGTTGGACAGCGCAAACACGCTGTTGGGGATCGGCTCGACAATTCGATCCTTGTAGTCGATATCAAACCCGCTCAGATCAATCTGCAGACCCGGAAACGCCTGTGGATGCCAGCTGAGACTGGTCGTCCACTGCCGCGCTTTTTCCGGACCCAGATCCGGGTTGCCGCCGGTCACATACAAATCCACCCCGTCAAAATCCGGATCGCCCTGGTAGCCATCATCAACAGCCCAGCCAATCCAGCCGTACTGACCGGAGAAACGATCCCCCAGCGTTGGTGCCTTGAACGACTTGCCCCAGGTACCTCTGACGGTGAAGTCGGGGTTCGGGCCGTAGATCACGCCGACTTTCGGTGTGGTCACGCTGCCAAAGCTGCTGTAGTCCTCGGCTCGAGCTGAAAGCGATACGGAAAACCGGTCTACGCCGGCTACACCGGAGGCGCTGCTGACAAACGGCAGATCCAGCTCCAGGTAGGCGAAGCCGCTGCGATTTTTACCACCCCATGTGTTCTCGAACATGTGGTGCTGATAACGAAACTCGTTTTCCCTGTGCCCAAGGCCCGCGGCAAGGCGCGCCTCACCTCCGGAAAGGTCAAACAGCGGTCCTTCCGCATCCAGCTGATAAGTTGAGATTTTATTCTTCAGCGCATATTTGCTGAACGGTTCCGTGGCGCCATCTCCCACGTTTGTGTCTGCAAGGTCCTGCGTGTTTGTATTCTTGCCCCAGCTGCCGTTCAGGGACAGCCTCCAGTCGTTGGGCAGCCAGAAAACAACCTCGGGAGAAATCAGGTCATTGCGAGTGCGCGGGCGATATGCCGTATATACATCTCCATAACCGGATGCCAGAAACTGCCGGCGCTTCGAAGACAGCGCATCGACTGAAAAATCGACTGATGAGCCAAACGCCTGGTTGAAGCTCAGCAGCCCGGCCTCCTCGTCGATTTTGGGAAAAATTGTATAGGGATCATTGAGATAATCTGTATACGAGCGATCCGAGGCATAGACCGCATCCCGCGAGTTGTCACTGTAGGTAAACAGCACATTGCCTGAAGACCACACCTTCCCGGCCGTGAGTCCATAATTGTGTGAGGTCAAACCGCCACGCGTGGCCGTGCCGTGTTCGGTGTCAATTGCCACGCCATCAAAATCACGCCGCAGCACAACATTGCCAACACCCCCGACCGCATCTGAACCATAGATGGCTGATGCTCCGTCAGTCACGATATCCACGCGCTGCACCGCGGCCACCGGAATTGGCGTGATGTCCACTGCCTGGTTATCGCCACCGTAGGACATGCGCCGCCCGTTGAGCAGAGTCAAACTGGCACCCGGCCCCAGCCCGCGCAGATTCAATGCTGACCCACCAGCCTGGTTTCCATTAACCGGCGCACCTTGTGATTGCGATACGCGCACCACACCCGGGTTCTCGCCGCCGCGGAAGTTCTGCGGAAGTGCCCGAATTGCCTCACCGAGGTCGCTAAAGCCCTGGGCCCGAATATCTGCAGCGGTAATCTCTATCGTTGGCGAAGGCACTGTGGCACCACGGATATGAGTGCCCGTTACCCGCACGTCCTTAAGGTGGGCAGGTTCCTCCTGCTCTGTTTCGGAAGCCTGTTCAGACTCGGCCTGTCGGGGCGGCGCATCCGCGGGAGCATTGCGAACCGCCGCACCCGAACGGGCCTTTTTAACCACAATCGTGTCCCCCTCCACCAGCTCATAAACAAGCCCGCTGTCCGAGAACACACGATCAAGCGCTGCACGCAGCGTGAATTCACCACGAAGCGCGTCAACCGGAGCATCCCGCAGTGACTGGGTATCGCCGTCATAAATCACCTGCAATCCGGCTTTCTGTGCAACCCCGTCAACCTGTCTGGAAAGACTGGTTTCAGGAAAAT
>DATGTG010000060.1:0-4252 GCA_035301965.1 Wenzhouxiangella sp.
CATTTCCCCTGATGGCCGCCGGGTGGCCTTTGTGGCCTCCTACGAAGGCGCGCCCGATGTCTACATCATGCCGCTGGGCGGCGGCGAACCTCAGCGGCTGAGCTTTGACGGCAGCCAGGTGTGGCTGGCCGGCTTTTCACCCAACGGCCGGGTGATCTATGCCACCGAGCACGTCATTGGTCCCGGCTTTGGGCGCATGCTGCGCGCGGTGGATCCGGACACGCTGGAGACCGAGGACATTCCGCTGGCCGATGCCCGCCAGGCCGCCTTTGACGACGATGGCAATACTCTGTGGTTTACCCGCTTCGGGCTGGCCGTGTCGGCCGATCACATGCGCGACTACCGCGGCGGCGCCATGGCCCAGCTGTGGCGCTGGGACACCGCCGGCAGCGCCGAGGCCGAGCGCCTGGCTCAGGATCGCGATGCCAACATCACCCACCCCATGTGGTGGAACAGCCGCATTTATGCCATCAGCGACGCCGACGGCAGCCCCAACCTCTGGGCCCTGGACGAGGATGGACAAAATCCGGTTCAGCTGACTTCACACCGCGACTTCGAGGTTCGCGAGGCGCGCTTGAACAATGGCCGCATCATTTATCGCATGGGGGCCGACATTCACGTATACGACCTGTCGCTTGAGCAGGACCGCAAGCTGGACATCAGCCTGGATTCGGATTTCCTGCAGCGCCGCGAGCGCTGGCTGGACACCCCCCTGCAGTGGGTCACCGCCGCCAACCCCGACGCCGAAGGAAAGCGCGCAGCGCTGACCGTTCGCGGCCAGGCCTGGCTGGCCGGCACCCATGAACTGCGCCGCGTTCGCCTGGCCGTGCCCGAGGACGCACGCGCCCGCGCCGCCGTGCCTTCGGTGGACGGCAAACAGGTATTCGCCATCGTCGATCACGACGGCAAAAGCGAGATCTGGCGCTTTGCCGCCAACGAATCCGACGACAGCGTGCGCCTGGTCGAAGACGAACAAACCCACCGTTGGCAGCTGTGGCCATCGCCCGACGGACGCTGGCTGGCCCATTCCGACAAGAATGACCAGCTGTGGCTGCTTGATCTTGAATCCGGCAAAAACAGGCTCGTTGACGAGGCCCGCTACGGCAGCGGCAACAGCTACGGCGATCTGACCTGGTCGGCCGACGGACGCTGGCTGGCCTGGTCCAGGCCCGATACCACCCGCAGCATGAGCCAGCTGGTGGTGGCCGCAGCCGGCGGCGACGAACTCCAGGTGGTCACTTCCGACCGCTATGAAAGCTACAGCCCGGCATTTTCGCGCGATGGACAGTGGCTTTATTTTCTGTCCGACCGGCACTTTTCGCCCACGCCTGGCTCGCCCTGGGGCGACCGCAACACTGGTGCCCTGTTCGACAAGCGCACAAAGATTCATGCCCTGGCCCTGCAGCCGGGCGTGCGCTTTACGTTTGATCCCGACGATGAGCTGAGCACAGACAACGACGACAGTGACAGCAACAGCAATAACGACAAGGACGACCTGCCCGGCATCGTTTTTGACGGCCTGGCCGAGCGTCTGCATGAAGTGCCGCTGTCAGCGGGCAACTACAGCCGCCTGCAGGCCCACAAGGACCGCCTGTACTTCATGTCGTATGCCGCCGGCCAGTTCCGCGGCAACCTGATGACGCTGGCCATCAAGACCGGTGAAGCCAAGGCCGAAACCTTCATGAAAAACGTGCTGGATGCGCGCCTGACCCTCAACGGCGAACGCCTGCTGGTGGCCACGCCCGGCCGCAACAGCCGCATTGGCAAGGTCATGCTGCTGCCGGCCACCGACAAGGCGCCGTCCGACACCGGCGACAACGAGCTGGCCCTGAACAGCTGGTCGGTGCGCGTTGACCCTGTCCGGGAATGGCAGCAGATGTTCAGCGACGCCTGGAGCATGCACCGCTATTTCTCCTTTGATGCCAACATGCGCGGGGTTGACTGGAATGCCGTGCGCAAACACTACGAGCCGCTGGTGGCGCGCGTCAACGACCGCCTTGAACTGGATGCCCTGCTCGGCCAGATGACCGCTGAGCTGGGCATTCTGCACTCCCAGGTGCGCGGCGGCGATTATCGCGATGATGGCAACACCCCCGGGCCGGCCAGCCTGGGTGCCCGCCTTTCAGCCGGCGACGACGGTGTACTGATTGAACACATTTACCGCACCGACCCCGAACTGCCCGGCGAGCGTGGTCCACTACAGCAGCCGGGCATGGACATTGCCAACGGCGATGTCATTCGTGCCATCAATGGCGTGCCGGTCAAGTCACTGGCCGATGTGGCGCGCCAGCTGCGCGGCCAGGCCGGCCAGCAGGTGCTGCTCGACATCAGCCGCGAAAAAACCGATCAGCGCGTGGTGGTCAAGCCCGCAGCGCCCATGCGCGACACCCGCCTGCGCTACAGCGACTGGCTGCAAGACAAGTCCCATGCCGTTCAGGAAGCCGGCGACGGCCGCATTGGCTACCTGCACCTGTATTCCATGGTGTCGCCCGATTTTGCCGGCTTTGTGCGCGACTTCTACGCCCAATATGACCGCGACGCCCTCATCATCGACGTGCGCCGCAACCGCGGCGGCAACATCGACAGCTGGGTGATCGAAAAACTGCTGCGCCGCGCCTGGGCCTTCTGGCAGCCGCCCCAAGGCCCGCCCTACACCAACATGCAGCAGGCTTTCCGCGGCCATCTGGTGGTGCTGGCCGACAACTTCACCTACTCCGATGGCGAAACCTTTACCGCCGGCATCAAATCACTGGGCCTGGGGCCGGTCATTGGCCAGCGCACCGCCGGGGCCGGCATCTGGCTGTCGGATCAAAACCGCCTGCGCGATGGCGGCCTGGCGCGCGTGGCTGAAACCGGCCAGTTCGACATGGACGGCCACTGGATCATCGAGGGACTGGGTGTCGGTCCCGACATTCCGGTTGAAAACAAGCCCTGGGCCACCGCCCGCGGCTACGACGCCCAGCTTGAAGCCGCGCTGGACTACCTGGCCGACAAGCTGGAGCAAGAACCCATTCCTGAGCTGAAAGCCAAGCCCGTCGCTCCCGCTGGCCAGCCGGCCGCCGACGTCCGTCCGCTGGAGGGCGAGCGCTGACCCCACGCCGGAATCACTGACAGCTGCAAACCTGCCTGCCTCCAAGCCTCAGCGGATATCCGCTGGGGCTTGTTTATCAGGACCGCTTCGAAGACACCAGGAGCTGTTCATGCCGGACTCCACGTTAATGAAAAGGACGGCACAGACCATAAAACAAACAGCTGCCAACCAGATGCAACAGCCTATTTGCACGGAAAAATGTGCCTGCGCCAGCCTTCTATAAATGCCATAAAAAAACGCAAAAATCACCAGTTGAAAATTTAAGCGCATGACCCCGCGCTTCAAGTGTAAATTTGCACCCACCCGCCCCGCATGATATAAATCGTTCACAGCAATGTCGCATCATTGCTTGAGTATTCATAATCCATTTTTAAACAATTCAAGCTTTAGAGGAGTAAAAACATGTTCAATAAAATCCGCCGAAACGCCGCTCTAAAGGGGGGGGCTAATCCTACTTCTTCTTTCTTCCAGTAGCCTATTCGCCAGCACTGACTCCTTCAAACCAACCGCAACACACAGTTACATTATTGTTCCTGCAAGTTCAGTTGTTTCTGATGTTAAAAATTCAGCGGAACCAGGCAAGACCATCCAGTCATTTGCCATAGAGTTTGCCCAATCCCATGAAGCGAAGCTGATCACCACCTACTCAACCGGCTTTGTTGGCTTTGTGCTTGAGACAGACCCTGAAACAGCCCAACGCATGAGCGCTGACTCGCGAATAACACACGTCCACCCTCTCGACCCCAAATAAGGAAAGCGCAAGCCCAGATGAAAAATGAGCTGGCTGCTCAGTGACTGTTCATAATCATTACTGTGGCCACATGACCGTTACGGGGTTTGTAATCAAGGTTACGGTCGACACGTCCGGCTTTGTCCCTACCGGACTTCCATATGAGCGTGAAGAAGTGGACACAATCGACCCTTCTGATGATCGCGCTCTGCAGTTCAAGGACATCCCGAGAAATCCAGGTGCAGGTGATGAGGACATTGACTGTTCTTCCATTTGCGGTTCGAATCGACGAAGCTGGCAACCAGGCTGGGCTTGACATGCCCTCTCTAAAACCGGGCAATATCGTCAAGACTAAATATGGCAACGACCAACCTGAACTGTTTCAGCATGTTATGCCGAAGTCAACCGTTGGGTTTTGCCGATTCAAGGAA
>DATGTG010000061.1:0-2012 GCA_035301965.1 Wenzhouxiangella sp.
CACGGTTTCGGCGCACAAGCGGCCGAAATTGTCGGCATCGAGCGGCAGCACGCGATGACTGAGCCACGCGCCGGCCGGCGCGGCACCGGGCTTGGAGCCTTCCAGAATGTACTGGCCCAGATTGCGGAAGCGGCGCTCGTACTCCGAGTCGGGAATGGATTCAGGCTCGTCAAACACGTAGGCCGCCCGCTGGCTGATGAAGTCCATCATGCCGCGGTTGCGGGCCACGTAGGCGCCGCAGCCAAACGGCACATAGCCGAGCTTGTGCGGGTCGACGGTGATTGAATCGACGTGGCGCAGGGCGGCAAACGCCTGATAGACGCGCGGGGTGGGGAAACGCTCGAAACGACGGGTCATTTCATCACGCGTCAGCAGGCTGCCGTCGGCGGCGCGAAACATGCTGGCCAGATACCCGCCCCAGGCGGCGTCAATATGCACGGCAAACTCCAGCCCCTGGCGCCGCCAACGCTGGCGGGCGGCAATGATTTCGTGTACCGGGTCTATGGAGCCGAACTCGGTGGTGCCCAGAATGCCGATGACCGCCAGCACGGGGCGGCGCTTGTAGTGCAGTTCGGCCAGGCGCTCTTCCAGCGCGTTTTCGTCCATGCGCATGCGCTCGTTGAGCGCCACCGACTTGAGCTGGGCGCCGCCCAGGCCCAGCAGCTTGAGGGCCTTTTCCCATGAATAATGCGCCGTGTCGGCCACCAGCACCACGGGCGAGCCAAAATCCGCATGGCGGGCGTGGAATTCGGCAATGCCCAGGTGCTCGACACGCTCGGACTCGATGCGCTCGGCCAGCTGGCGGGCCTGGCGGCGGTCGAGGCGCGCATCCATGGCGGCAAACAGCTCGCGGCGCATGTTGATGACCGTATCCACCGGCAGGTTGAACAGCGTCCAGTCATCGGCATCGACAAAATTTTCGGGGCCGTGCCGCAGCGGCCCGGGGTCAAAGCCTGCAGCGCGCATGGCCTGGGCGGCCGCCAGCGGCCAGTAGCGCACGGCGCGGAAGTACCACAGCCCCTCGTTGTTGGCAATGGTGCCGCCGGACGTGGCATGGCCCCAGGCGCAGGGCTCGTGTGCCGGGTCGGTGTTGAAGCCGAACATGGCCGCCAGCTGCAACCCCATTTCAAGCTCCAGCGGCAGGGTCACCGGCGCCGCTTCGTGGGTGACGTGATTGGGGTTGTACAGCGTGGTCACCAGCTGGGCGATCAGGCCCGGCAGCAGCAGGTCCGAACCCATGTGGCCGATATAGCGCGGGCTGAAAAACGGCGCGCTGTTTTTAAGCCGCGCGGTCAGCCCGTGCAGCTCGGTTTTCATCCTGCCGACAAAGCGCCGGTATTCGGGCCCGGTGTCGGCCAGCACCGGAATCTGCGGCCGGTCTTCGGGGTGAATGTTGCGCCGCCAGTAAAAGTGGTCGCGCAGCAGCTCAACCAGCACTTTTTCAAACAGCTCGTTGTTTTCTGCATAGGCGCCGAGAAAAAGCGGGCTCAGCCAATCGGTCAACTGCTCTTCCAGCTCGCTGTTGCGGCCGGTTTGTGTTTCGCTATTCATCCTGTTCACTTCGAATTGATCAAAATCAAAATTCCATCGCGCAATTATTGCTTCACTTGTTATACATCAATCGCGCGCCGTTAAATTCATGCGGCTGTTTGGACAATTATGGACAAGCCCGCCCCGCCCGACACAAGAGAATTGCGCCAGTTTCCGCTGCTTGGCGGCCTGGGCCGCAGCCAGGCTGAGCGGGTCATTTCGCTGGCCCGCGTGGTGCGCGTTGGGCGCGGCGAGCAGCTGTTCCGTCAGGGCGACCCGGCCCGGCGCATCTGGATGTGCCGGTCAGGCCAGCTCAAGCTGTTTCGTCTGTCGCGCGCCGGGCAGCAAAAAATCATCGCCATAGTCAACCCGGGCCGCAGCTTTGCCGAGGCCACGCTGTTCATGCCCAAACGGGTTTATCCCGTGCATTGCGCGGCCCTCAAGCCCAGCGAACTGGTCGGCTATGATGCCGATGACCTGGT
>DATGTG010000062.1:0-13536 GCA_035301965.1 Wenzhouxiangella sp.
GCTTTTCCAGCCCCCGAATCTCACCGATCAGTGCCTGGGGCGCCACCACCACGCCGTTGCCCACCAGGCAGCGGGCATGGTCGGACAGCACCCCCGAGGGGATGACGTGCAGCACGGTTTTTTCACCGTCCACCACCAGCGTGTGGCCGGCGTTGTGGCCGCCCTGAAAGCGCACCACGGCGTCCACATCACGGGCAAGAAGATCAACGATCTTGCCCTTGCCCTCATCACCCCACTGGGTTCCCAGTATCACCACGGATCGAGACATTGAACTCCCCGAAAAATCACAAAAAGGCCGGCCTCAGAGCACAGCGACCGGGCCTGGCCCGGCACTCATTCAGTCTGCTGCCTGAAATAGCGGAAAAAGTCCGATTCGGCATCCAGAAGCAGAATGTCATTGTCTGTGCCTATGCTGCGCTCATATGCATTCAGGCTTCGCCAGAATGAATAGAACCCGGGATCCTGATTGAAAGATTCAGCATAGATGGCCGTTGACCTGGCGTCACCCTCACCGCGCAGGCGCTCGGCGTCGCGGTCGGCCTCGGCGAGCAGCACGCGCACGCGCCGGTCGGCATCAGCCCGAATGCGCTCGGCTTCTTCACGGCCCAAAGAACGCAGCTCGCTGGCGTATTCGGTTCGCTGGGTTTCCATGCGGTCAAACACCGAGCCGAGCACTTCGTCGGTCAGCTCAATCCGCTTGATGCGGACGTCGATGACGTCAATGCCAAAACTCTGAAAGCGGCGATCGGCGCGTATCACCAGCGCGTCCATCATGTCGCGGCGCTGCTCGGATACGGCCTCGCTGAGCGTGCGCTGGGCAAACTCGTCGCGCAGGTCGTTGCGGATCAGTTCGGACAGCCGCGCGCGGGTGAACATTTCGTCACCGCGGGTTGCCACGTAATAGGCGCGCGGATCGAAAATGCGCCACTTGACGTAGTAGTCAACCTCGACAAATTTCTGCTCCGCCGTGTTCATGCGTTCCGGGCGCATGTCCATGGTCTGGAGGCGGTTGTCGAATTTGCGCACGTTGTTGATGAAGGGCATCTTGACGTGCAGGCCGGGCGTGTAGTCGCTGCGCACGACCTCACCCAGCCGGAACTTGATAGCGTATTCGGTTTCCTTGACGGTAAACAGCGAATTGGCGGCAACAATAATGACCGCAACTGCAACAACAAGAAAAAGCACTCTCATGTCAACGACCCTCCCGGGCGCTGCGGCCGCGATTGCGGGTATCCGTCTGGGATTCGGATGAGCTCCCCTGCTGAAGCTCGGGCGTCAGGTTCAGCGGCGGCGGCGTCAGCGCCGCCCCCTCCCTGAGCTCACCCAGCGGCAAGTACAGAAGGTTGTTGCCCGAATCGGCATCCAGCAGGATCTTGGCAGACCGGCCCAGAACCTTTTCCAGCGTTTCCAGATACAGGCGTTCGCGGGTAATGTCCGGCGCCAGCTCGTATTCGGCCAGCAGCGCACTGAAGCGGTCGGCCTCACCGCTGGCGCGGGCAATCTTGGCTTCGCGATAGGCCTGGGCCTCTTCAAGCACCCGTGCCGCATGGCCGCGCGCCTCGGGTACCACCTTGTTGGCGTAGGCCTGTGCCTCGTTGCCAAAGCGCACCTGGTCTTCGCGGGCGCGCACAACGTCGTCAAAAGCCGGGCGCACCTGCGAGGGCGGGCGCACTTCCTGCAGGTTGAAGGACGTCACCTCAATTCCAACCTCGTAGCGCTCAATGATTTCTATCAGCAGGTCCTGGGCATCGAGGGCAATCTGACCGCGGCCGATTTCAAGAATGAAATCCATGTTGTTGGTGCCGACAATTTCACGAATTGCGCTGTCGGCCGCGTGCGACAGGGACACTTCCGGATTGGCGACATTGAACAGAAAGTCCTCGGGGTCGAGCACGCGATACTGCACGGCAAACGAAAGATCAATCAGGTTTTCGTCGCCGGTCAGAATGCGGGTTGAATTTTCGAGCGAGCGGACGCGGCTGACGTCAACCGTCAGCAGTCTTTCAACCGGCTGCGGCAGGGTGAACTTGAGCCCGGGTTCCAGCGTGCGGTTGTATTCACCAAAACGCAGCACCACGCCGCGCTCGGATTCGTCAATGATGTGAACCGAGTTCCACGCCAGCCAGACCACCAGAATCAGCAGCAGGAGCCCGGCAAAGGGCAGAAAGGAGCTGCCGCCGGAACCACCGCTGCTACCGCCATCCTTCCCGTTTCCGCCGCCCATGATTTTTTTCAGGCGGCGCTGGACGTTGGCGAACACTTCATCAAGATCGGGCGGCCGCTGACCGCCGCCCCCCTTCCAGGGGTCACGCCCGCCACCGTTACCAGGTTTGTTCCAGGGCATTGATTTCTCCGTTGTCCTACCAGTAAGTGTTGTCGAGCCGGGTTGACGCAGTGCTGTCAAAGCAGTCAGCACGGATAGTGCCGGACACAAGCCGGCTAGTTTAACAGGAGTTGTCTGGCCAGTTTGCCGTTGCTGCCCTTCATGCGCGCCAGCTGCCTGGCGTCACGGCGATCAAGATCAACCTCAAGGCAGCTTGAACCGTCTTCCTCCGCAACCTCGCTGACAACCACGCCCAAATCAAACAGGCGCGATCTCAAACCCTGTCCTTCAACCGGCACGCGAATGCGACGCTGAATGCGCCCTTCGGCCAGTCGTTCTGCCAGGGCGGCCATCAGGTCTTCGCAGCCCTCGCCGCTGTGCGCCGATATCCATACCGAGGTGGTCTTCCCTTCGTCATTGCGCACCAGGCCGGCCTCGCGGTCGACCAGGTCAACCTTGTTGAACACCTTGAGCATGGGCAGATCGCCAGCCCCGATGTCAGCCAGCACCTGTTCAACCACCGCCTGCTGCTGCAGCTGATCCGGGTCGGCGGCGTCTATCACCTGAACAACCAGTGACGCCGACAGGGTCTCTTCCAGGGTGGATCGAAACGCCGCCACCAGCTCATGCGGCAGTTCGCGAATGAATCCCACCGTATCGGACAGCAGAACCGGAGACCCCGGGAGGCCCTCAATGCGGCGCACCGTCGGATCAAGCGTGGCAAACAGCTGGTCGCGCGCCATGACTTCGCTGGCGGTGAGACGATTGAAAAGCGTGGATTTGCCGGCGTTGGTATACCCCACCAGCGCCACCAGCGGCACTTCGCCCCGACGGCGGGCGCGGCGCCCCTGCCGGCGCTGGCGCCTGACCTTGTCCAGCCGGCGCCCGAGCTGCCCGATGCGCTGGTTCAAAAGACGCCGGTCGGTTTCAAGCTGCATCTCACCGGGGCCGCGCATGCCAATACCGCCGCGCTGGCGCTCCAGATGAGTCCAGCCGCGCACCAGCCGGGTGGACAGGTGGCGCAGCTGGGCAAGCTCCACCTGCAACTTGCCTTCATGGGAGCGAGCCCGCTGGGCAAAAATGTCGAGGATCAAGGTGGTGCGATCCAGCACGCTTGTGCCAAGTCGACGCGTCAGGTTACGTTCCTGAATGGGTGACAGACGTTCGTTGACCAGAACAATCGCCGCGTCGGTTGACTGGCACAGATCGCGCAATTCATCGGCCTTGCCGCTGCCGATATACAGAGCGGGGTCGGGGGCGTCGCGAACCACCTGCAGCTCGGCGGCGATCTCCAGACCGGCCGAACGGGCCAGAAGCGCAAATTCGGTTCGCCATGCATCACCCGGATCGGGGCCAAACACCGGATGCACCAAAACAGCGCGCTCGGCACCCGTGGTTTCGGCGGGTAAATAATCCTGTATCAGCTCCGATCCTCTCCTGCCGCTCCATCAAAGTGCACGTTGCGAGCCGGCACGACGGTGGATATGGCGTGTTTGTAAATCATCTGGCTGACCGAGTTTCTAAGCAGCACTACAAAATTGTCAAAAGATTCGATCTGGCCCTGAAGCTTGATGCCGTTGACCAGAAAAATGGAAACCGGAACCCGCTCGCGACGAAGGGCGTTGAGAAACGGGTCTTGCAGCGACTGGCCTTTGGACATGGTGCTCTCCTAATCGGAACGTGTTTTTTTTATGCAGTAATACCGGTTTTCGCTGTTGTTCATCCGGTCATCCACCGGCGCTGACTCCACAGCATTCACAACCATAACCGTCAGCTGCTGTGCCCGGCGGGCCCGGGATCCGGACCCCCAGTCTATCGGTTGGCAAAAAAACCTTCCACCTGCCTGAAAATCATATCAGCAGTACAGGGCCGCTGTGAATCATGCCAAAAGGCCCCGTGCAGGCGGCGCAGTGCGGTCAGCTGCCGCTTGGCCAGTTGCCGGGTGGCGGCCAGCGCTTTGGCGCGACATTCTTCCAGAGTCGCGTGACCTTCAAGCCAGGCCCATACCTGACGATAACCCACGCTTCTCATCGAAGCATGCTGCGAACTCAAAAGCGGGCGCGCGCGCAGCTTTCTGACCTCATCGACCAAACCCTGCTCGAGCATTTGATCAAAGCGCCCTGCAATGCGCTCATGCAATATATGGCGGCTGGACGGCGTCAGCACAAGTCGCAGCGCCGGCAGACGCGGCAGGCGGTTGTGGCTGCGGTGGGCGCTTGGCCCCCTGCCAGTCAGCGCCAGCACTTCCAGCCCTCTTTGAATACGCTGGGCATCGTGAACGGCCATGCCGGCTGCCGCCGCAGGGTCATGGCGGGCCAGCCGCGCGTGCAGCGCCGGCCATCCCTTCTGTTCAGCCTCAGCGGCAATTTCGCGCCGCAATGCCTGATCAGCGGTGGGCATCTTGTCCAGACCATACAAAAGAGCGCGGAAATACAGCATGCTGCCGCCCGCCAGCACCGGCCACAGGCCTCTTTCATGCATCCGCCTGATTTCACTTTCGGCATCGGCGACAAAATCCGCCACCGAATAGCTGTCCTCCGGGTCGCGCACGTTGATCAGAGCGTGCGGAAAGCGCTTCAGGGTTTGTCTGTCGGGCTTGGCGGCACCAATATTCAAGTGGCGATAAACCTGGGCCGAGTCAACGCTGATGAGCCCGACCGGAAAGCGCCGGCACAGCGCCAGCGCGGCCTCTGTCTTGCCGGCCGCCGTTGGACCCATAAGGAACACTGCGGGGGGCAGCAGTCCGCCCCGGCTACTGGCCACGCAGAAAAAGGCTGTCCAGAGCCTTCATGTCAAGCTGCACCCAGGTGGGTCGGCCGTGATTGCACTGGTCGGCGCGCTCGGTGCGCTCCATGTCACGCAGCAGGGCGTTCATTTCATCAATATTGAGACGCCGATTGGCCCTGACCGAGCCATGGCAGGCGATGGTCGACAAAAGCTCGTCAAGCAGTGTGTCGGGACGACGGCTGTGCCCCATTTCCACCAGATCGGAAAGAATGTCGCGTACCAGCTCCTGGCTGGCGGCCCGCGCCAGAAGCGCGGGGACGGCGCGAATGACCACCGATTCCGGCCCGGCCAGATCCAGCTCAAAACCGATTTTTTGCAGCTTGTCCAGGTAGCGCTCAAGCGCCCTGCCCTCGCGCTCCGAAACAGCAATACGCTCTGGAACCAGGAGTTTTTGCGAGCGCACCCGGTCTTCGCGCCAGGCCTGCTTGAGCTGCTCGTAAACAATTCTTTCGTGCGCGGCGTGCATGTCAACAACCACCAGACCGTGCGCATTCTCCGCCAGCACAAAAACGCCGTGAATCTGCGCCACCGCAAACCCCATGGGCGGAATGTCTTCTGCGTCTTTTTCCTCCGGACGTGCGGCAGAAGCGACTGCCAGCCTGGCATAGCGCGACATGGAATCCGCAACGCCCAGCCCAAGGCCCGGCTGATTGCCCGGCCCTGGCATGCCGACGGCACTGGTGGCCGGCGCACCTGCAGCGGGCGCGGAAGCTCCACCCGTACCGGCACCGGCAAAGGAGTACGCCCGCGATGCAGCGGCGACCGTGGCGGCATCGCCGCCGGGCCGGGTTTGCGCCAGCGCATGATGAATGGTCCGGAACAGAAAGTCATGCACCAGCCGGCCATCCCGAAAGCGCACCTCGTGCTTTTGCGGGTGCACATTGACATCAACGCGGCTGGCATCAAGCTCGAGCAGCAGCACAAACGCCGGATGACGCCCGCCGTAGAGCACGTCCCTGTAGGCCTGGCGAACGGCATGAGCCACCAGCCGGTCTTTTACCAGCCGCCCGTTGACAAAGAAAAACTGCAGATCAGCCTGGCTGCGGGAAAACCCCGGGCGCGCAATCCACCCGCTCAGGCGCAGGCCGGCATGGGCGTTGTCCATTTCAATGGCCTGCTCCATGAATGCATCGCCGCAGACCGCTGCCACGCGCCGGGCGCGCTGGCCGACATCGGCTGCCGGCGTGAAGTTGCGCACCGTGCGGCCATTGTGAATCAGCTCAAAGGCCACGTCCATGCGCGCCAGGGCCAGCCGCTTGACCAGTTCATCAATGTGACCAAACTCCGTTCGTTCCGTGCGCATGAACTTGCGCCGGGCCGGCGTGTTGTAGAACAGGTCGCGCACCTCGACCACCGTGCCTTCTGGCATGCCGACAGGCCGTATGTCTGTGGCGCGACCGCCTTCCGCATGAATTTCATGGCCGCTGTCCGCACCCGGCCTGCGCGAGGCCAGCCGCAGACGCGAAACCGAGGCAATGGACGGCAGGGCCTCGCCGCGAAAACCCAGCGTGGCCACGCCCTCAAGGTCATCCAGTGATTCAATTTTGCTGGTGGCATGGGCGCTCAGCGCCAGCGGCAGCTGCTCCGGGACAATGCCGGCGCCGTCATCGGAGACGGCTATGCGGCGCTGTCCGCCGCGCTCGACCTCGATACGTATGCGCCGGGCGCCGGCATCAAGGCTGTTTTCGACAAGCTCCTTGACAATGGATGCCGGCCGCTCAATGACCTCGCCGGCGGCGATCTGGTTGACAAGGTTGACGGGCAGCTGACGGATGGACATGGCTGTAGTTTAACCAAGCGACCCGCGCGGCGGGCACCTGCAGGTCAATCCGGGCGTGAAGAAAACAGCCGTGTAATTCAGGAGCCGGCCGGAATGACCAGCACCGCGCCGGGGTGGATGACATCGCCCTCGATGTTGTTGGCCTGGCGGATGCGGGCGATGCTGGTGCGGTAGCGATGGGCAATGACGCCCAGCGTGTCGCCACGCTCGACCACATGCCGGCTGCCATCCCGGTTGGCGGCAATCCAGGTGCCTTGCGGCGCGGTTTCAAAGAAGTGTTCGCGCACGCCTTCCATCAGGGCCTGCGCCAGCCTTTTCTGATAGGCCTGGCTGCCCAGATTGGCCTCGTCAGTTGGATTGCTGATAAAACCCGCCTCAACAAGAACGCTGGGAACATCGGGTGACCTGAGCACCACAAAGTTGGCGCGTTCGACGTTGTTGCGGTGAACTTTCCCCACCTGGCCCAGCCGGCCCAGAATGGCCTGGGCGGCACCGCCGCTGTATTCCAGTGAAACGCTCTGCGATAAATCCAGCAAAACCGAACTTAAAACGTCGTCTTCCCTGTCCAGCTTGACGCCGCCCACCAGGTCGGAACGGTTTTCATTCTTGGCCAGCAAACGGGCCGCCTCGCTGGAGGCCCCGCTGCGCGACAGCACATAAACCGAGCTGCCGCGCACGCGCCGGTCGCGAAAGGCGTCGGCGTGTACCGACACAAACAGGTCGGCGCCGGCCTCGCGGGCGCGCGCAAAACGCTCCTCCAGCGGAATATAGTAGTCACCGGTTCTGATCAGCAGCGAAGTGATGCCCGGCTCATTTTCAATCAGCTGGTGCAGCTGACGGGCAACGGCCAGCGTCACATTCTTCTCGTAGGTGCCCGAAGGACCAATTGCGCCTGGATCCTCGCCGCCATGACCCGCATCAATGGCCACGATCATGTCGCGCTGGCCACCGTCGGATTCTGCAATGGCCTGCTGCATCTGTTCGTCAGCAGGCTGGTCAGCTTCCGGGTACAGGTCAATAACCAGTCTGTGGCCGTGCTCGCCCGCCGGCGACAGCAAAAAGCTCTTGGGGCGCATCTGCTCTTCCAGATCGAGCACGACCCGCAGGCCGCCTCCTTCGCGCTTTCCGTGGCGAACCCTTGCGATCACACCGCTGTGCTCGCGGTCAAACGACAGATCGCCCGCCGCGCCGATGTCATCAATATCGACCACCACGCGCGCCGGATTCTCAAGCGCGAACAGCTTGTAGTCAACCTGCCCGTCAAGATCAAGAACCGCACGCGTGCTGTCAGGGCCCGCCCAAACCCGCAGTTTGCGGATTTCCCCCGCCGCAGCCGACGTACTGGCGGCCAGCAGCAACACTGCCGTCAGATACAGAAGCTTGCGCATTTCAAATTGACCTCAAGCCGCAAATACGCATTTATGATGCCCTGAACACCATCTTTTTTCAAGACAAATCTGAAGGTTGCAGTGAACTCCAAGAACCAGCCTTAGAGAAAACCGGGCGCCAGACCACAGTTTGCAAAACCGATCAATAAAATCAAACAGTTTTGGACATCCGCCCCTCAGGCCGGGTAAGTGACCTTGCGGCCATCAACTGCAGCACCCCTTGTCAGCTGCGCCGGCTCAATGCGGGCCTCGCCCATCAGGTGGAAAACCTGATGGCCCGCTGCCAGCAAATAGTCGCTGACAATGCGTCGGTGGCAGCGCCACCACACCGCTTCCGCGCACATGATGGCGCAGGCTCTTTTCCGGCCGGCGGCAATCAGCTGCTCAAGCGCCTGTCCGAATTCCCGGCTCAACGCATAGTCGGCGTAGTTGTGAAAGCTGCTGTTTTGCCACCAGCCGTTGACCCCGGCGTCAACTGTGGTGCTTTTCGGCCGCAGCCCGCCCAGCGCTGCGACATGGCGGTATTCAATGCCGTGCCCGTCCAGGCTGCCCGGCAGGGCGTCGCGATTGTACTGCGGGTTGGTGCGCGAACGCGGCACGGTGCGAACGTCGATCACCCGCTCCACCCCGGCCAGCTGCAGCAAACCGACAAACGCCTCCAGGGTGCGCGTGGAGTGGCCAATGGTATAAAACCTGGCGGGCTGTTCAGGCAATCCTCAGCCTGATCCCGAGCAGCCCCGCCAGCTCGTTTCGGTTGCCGGATGAAATCAGGTCCCCAAGCGTGTAGCGTTCAAGCACGTCAAAAAAGGCCTGGCGGGCTTCGCGCAGCATGCCGGCCAGCCTGCAGGCCGGCGTAATAGCGCACTCATTGTCGGCACGCATGCATTCCACCAGGTCAAAATCGACCTCAACCGCTCTCACAATGGTGCCAATGCTGACATCCAACGCATGATCGGCCAGCATCAGCCCGCCGCCCACGCCGCGCACCGAATCCACCCAGCCTTCGGCAGCCAGCTGCTGAACCACCTTCATCAGATGATTCCTGGACACATCATAAGCTTCTGAAATCTCGCGAATTGTGCTGCGCTGGCCAGGCCTGGCGCCCAGGTAGGTCAGCACGCGCAGCGTATAGTCAGTGTAGTGGGTCAGTCTCATTGCCAGTCAGCTTTTGACCTGTTTGAATGCCCCGATTATATGACACGGGACGCGTTCGGGCGCTGTTGTGCATTGCTATAGTAATGCACACAGCAGACAAACCAGGAGGCCACCATGCCCGTTCCTGCGCCCACCCATCAGGTGCTCAATCAGCCCGCAGCACTCCGTAACTACAACCCGTACAACGGCCACCCGGCTCTCAGGGAAGCGCTGCAGCGTGAGGGTGGGCGGGCGTTCGAGCCGCAGGTTCGTGACTTTGCCGAAACAGCGGCCGCCAAAATCGGGCCACTTGGTTTTGAAGCCAATGAGCTTGCGCCGCGCCTGCGCACCCACGACCGCTTTGGCCACCGCATTGACCAGGTGGACTATCACCCGGCCTACCACCGCATTATGGCCACGGGAATTGAAAACGGCCTGGCCAGCCTGACCTGGACCGGCCGGCCGGGCGCGCGCGTGGCGCGCTCGGCCATGATGTATCTGCACAACCAGTTCGAGGCCGGCTCCATGTGCCCCATCACCATGACCCATGCCGCCATTCCCGCCCTGCGCGTGCAGCCGGATATCACCGCTCAGTGGGAGGCCGGTGTTTTGACCGCGCGCTACGATGCCCGATTCTTGCCGCCGCAGGACAAGCGCGGACTGACGCTGGGCATGGCCATGACCGAGAAACAGGGCGGCTCGGATGTGCGCGCCAACACCACTCGGGCGCGTCCCGTAGGCGCTTCCGGCCCCGGCCAGGCCTATGAGCTTGTGGGCCACAAGTGGTTTTGCTCGGCGCCCATGAGCGATGCGTTTCTGGCGCTGGCCCAGACTGAAGACGGCTTGAGCTGCTTTCTGGTACCGCGCTTCCGTGACGACGGCTCGGTCAATCCCATTCATCTGATGCGCCTGAAAGACAAGCTGGGCAACCGCTCCAATGCATCGGCCGAAATCGAGTTTCCGGGAACCCGAGCATTCATGCTGGGCCCGCCCGGGCGCGGTGTTTCCATCATCATTCGCATGGTGGCCGAAACCCGCCTCGACTGCGTGATTGGCTCATCGGCCATGATCCACAAGGCGCTGGTCGAGGCCATTCACCATGCTCGCGGCCGGACGGTTTTCGGTCGCCGGCTGATTGATCAACCGCTGATGCTTGATGTGCTGGCCGACCTGGCGCTGGAATCCGAAGCCTCGCTTGCCCTGGCCATGTTTCTGGCGGCCGGCTTCGAGCGGGCCAGCCATGGTGACGAGCAGGCCGCCCTGTTGACCCGCATGGCCACACCGGTGGCCAAATACCAGGTATGCAAGCGGGCAGTCGGAGCCATCAACGAGGCCCAGGAATGCCTGGGCGGCAATGGCTATATAGAAGAGAGCATCCTCCCCAGGCTGTACCGTGAGGCGCCCGTCAACGCCATCTGGGAAGGGTCGGGCAACATCCAGTGTCTGGACGTCCAGCGCGCTGCCGGACGCAATCCGGACACCGTCAGCGCCCTGTTTGATTATTGCAGTGCCCGGCGTGGCGACAGCGCCGAGCTCGACCGGCATGTGGACGCCACGCGCCGGCTGTATGAAAGCCGGGGCAGCGACCCGGCCAGCGCCCGCGCACTGACCGGCCACCTGGCCCTGTGCCTGCAGGCGGCCGTCCTGCTGACTGCAGACAGCCCGGTGGCCGAGGCTTTTTGCCGCGCCCGGCTGGGCACCATGAACACCGGTCTGTACGGCGGGCTGCCGGACGGCCTTGACACCGCCGCCATTGTCGAGCGGGCCTTTCCGAAGGCATGAACAATTTGCCGGCTGCGGTTGAAAGACGTCTGCCGCCGCCGCATGTAGTCCAGTTCATCTATTCCGCAAGGCAATATCCATGCAAATCGCCCACAACACCGTGGTATCCATCGACTACACGCTGACCAGCGACAGTGGCGAGGTCATCGACAGCTCTCAGGGCCGCGAGCCGCTGGCCTATCTTCATGGCCACGGCAACATCATTCCGGGCCTGGAAAAAGCCATTGAAGGCAAAGGCGCCGGCGACGAGCTGGATGTGACCATCCAGCCTGAAGAAGGCTACGGAGCCTACCGCGAAGAGCTGGTTCAGGATGTTCCCCGCGAGGCTTTTGGCGAAGTTGACGAGATTTCACCCGGCATGACCTTTCGGGCCGAGTCCGATGCCGGCCCCATGACCGTGACGGTGCGCGCAGTTGACGAAGAGACCGTAACCGTTGACGGCAACCACATGCTGGCCGGCAAAGTGCTCAACTTCAGCGTGGCCATACGCGAGGTGCGGGCCGCCACAACCGCTGAAATCGAACAGGGCACGGTTGCCGCCTGACCTGCTGCGGCATGAAACAGCCATAAAGCGCTGCGCAAGCTCGCAGCGCGCTCCGTTTCGTGCAGGCAGGGCCTGAACAGCGCAACGTTCATTTGGTAAAGCGCCGGCAATGGCCTACATTGTCCCTTTGTCATCCCCTGCCTGTTGAACATGCCTGATTCCGGCCGGCCCGAGCCTTTCTGGAACCGACTTGCCGACATCGCGGCCTACCCGCTGCGCGGCGGCGCGCTGATCAGCCTGGTTCTGTACAGCGTGCTCAATCTTTTCAGATGGGCGCCGGGCATTCTCGGCCTGGTTGTGTACCTGGCGGTCTGGTTTGCAGCCTGCCGCTACGCCTTTGAAATCCTGCTGCGCACGGCCAACGGCTGGCCGCAGCCCCCTGAGCTGGCTACCCACACCGACAGTGGCGTGGTGTGGCGGTTTATTGGACTGTGCATCCTTTTTGCAGGCATTTACCGGGGCAGCGTCCTGCTGGCGGATCCGCCCGTTGCCGCGCTGATGCTGCTGGGGCTGACCACCCTTTTGCCCGGCGCCATCATCTCGCTGGCGCTGGGCGACAGCCTGCCGCACGCGCTCAACCCGCTCAGAACGATTGAGCTGGTGCGGCGCATGGGCACAGCAGCCTGGTCAACCGCTTTCGCCCTGCTGTTCATTATTCAGTTCAGCGTATTCCGTGGCGGAGCCGTGCTGACCGGCCTTCCGTTGCTGGGCGATCTGCTTGTGTCCGCCATCACCCTGTGGGGCCTGTTTGCCGCCTTTCACCTGATGGGCTACCTCGTGTTCCAGTACCACGAAGCACTGGGGTTTTCTCCGGGCGAAAAGGGCGGCAGGCCAAGGCCGCTTTCAGCCGATGACCGGCTTGCAGGCGAAGCGCAACGGCTGGTGGCAAACGGGCATATTGAGGATGCACTGGCACTGGTTGGCCAGCACATGAACGAGCACGCCGTGTCGCTGAAAATGCATGCACTGTACCGCAGCCTGTTGAACCGGCAAAATAACCGCCCGGCCCTGATCGAACACGCCCGGATCTACCTCAACCTGCTGATGCTGGAAAAAGAGCATGACCGGGCGCTGGCGCTGGCGCATGAATCACTGGAAGCGGATCCCCGCTTTACGCCCCTGCAGGCGCGCGATGGTCACCAGCTGGCCCGGCTTGCAGTCGGCCGCAACCGGCCGGCGCTGGCCCACAGCCTTTGGAAGGCCATGCTCGAGCGCTGGCCAAAAGATCCGGCCCGAAAAGAGTGGGCGCAAGGACTGGCTGATCTGACAGACCCGCACAGCCGGGACGCCAAGGCGGACAGCCAGCCTGTTCAGCAGCAGAGCCGGGCGCTTGCCAGACCCACCGACAAGGACTGACCTCAGCCGTCGCGCTTGAAACGGCGAATGCGCCGGCGCTCGCGCTTGTCGGGCGCCCGGACGGGCTCAACACCGGCCGCCCGCTCGCGGCGCCGCTGCTCGGCCTGCTCCATGCGCCGTTTTATGCTGGCTTCGGTTTCGGTGTACATGGCCTGCGCCAGCGGGGCCGACACCCGCCTTTCACCCACCTGCTCGACCTCGACATCAAAGCGCATGGCTGCCTTGGTGATTTCCAGCCGGTCGCCCGGGCGAACCAGCCGGGAGGAGCGGGCCGAGGCGCCGTTGATTTGAACCTTGCCGCCGCGAATGGCCTGTTGTGAAAGCGAGCGCGTCTTGAAAAAGCGCGCGGCCCACAGCCACTTGTCGAGCCTGACAGCCGGTGACCGGCTTTTGTCACCGGACGCCGGCATCAGCCCGCGGCCGCGCTGTCTTTGGACCGACC
>DATGTG010000063.1:0-9999 GCA_035301965.1 Wenzhouxiangella sp.
AGCGGCTGAATCAGCCCGGCCACCGCGCCGCCGGCGCCGACAATCAGCACGCGGCGCCTGGCGATGTCGAGGCCCAGGCGCTTAAAGTCGAGCATCAGTCCGCCGCCATCGGTGTTGTAACCGTGCCATTCCGAATCTGTCAGCCTGAGCGTGTTGACAGCGCCGGCGGCGCGCGCCGCCTCATCAATCCGGCGGCAAAGCGTCACGCCGGCCTGTTTGAGCGGCACGGTCAGATTGGCGCCCGTGCCGCCCAGGCGGCGGAATTCGGCCAGTTTTTCATCAAGGCCGTGAGTCCCGGTTTCAATGAGTCTGTAGTCCACGTCGATGCCCAGCTGCCGGCCAAACAGGGCGTGAATGCGCGGCGACTGGCTGTTGGCAACCGGCTGGCCAAACAGGGCCAGTCTGACGGGTGCGGGCTGGTTCACCGGCCGGTCTTGAGCAGTTCGCAGGCTTCAATGGCGGCATAGGTCAAAATGCCGCTGGCGCCCGCGCGCCGGATGGCGGTCAGCGATTCGAGCAGGGTCTGGTCATTGTCCAGCCAGCCCCTGGCGGCGGCCGCCTTGAGCATGGCGTATTCGCCCGACACCTGATAGCCAAAAACGGGCACCTCGAATGCGTCGCGCACGCGGCGGATGATGTCCAGATAGGGCAGCGCCGGCTTGACCATAATCCAGTCGGCGCCTTCATGCAGGTCCAGCTCCACCTCGAGCAGGGCTTCATTGCTGTTGGCCGGATCCATCTGAAAACTTTCCTTGGTGGCGCCGCCCAGGCTGGCGGCCGAGCCGACCGCGTCCCGGAACGGGCCATAAAAGGCCGATGCGTATTTGGCCGCGTAGCTCAGAATCAGCGTGTTGACGTGGCCGTCGGCCTCCAGCTGCTCGCGAATGGCGCCGACACGGCCGTCCATCATGTCGGAGGGCGCGATGACATCGGCGCCGGCGGCGGCATGGCTGGCGGCCTGGCGCACCAGGGCATCCACTGTGCGGTCGTTGAGCACATAGCCCGAATCGTCAACAATGCCGTCCAGGCCATGGCTGGTATAGGGGTCCAGGGCCACATCGGTGATAACGCCCAGTTCGGGGAAGCGCGTTTTAAGCGCCCGTACGGTTTTTTGCACCAGCCCGCTGTCGTCCCAGGCGCCGGCGGCATCCGCGCTTTTGGCGTTCTGTGCAACCACCGGAAACAGCGCCATGGCCGGAATGCCCAGGGCAAGACAGCGCTCGGCCAGCGCAAACAGGCCGTTGTGGCCCACCCGCTCCACGCCCGGCATGGACTCGACGGGCTGACGGCCGTCGGGGTCGTCAAGCACAAAGACCGGCAAAATGAAATCGGCCGGAGACAGTCGGGTTTCCCGCGCCAGGCGGCGGGAAAAATCACGGGCGCGCGAGCGCCGCAGACGGGTTGCAGGAAACATGGGGGAAGCCGGTTTTTGCCTGCCGGTCATTATAGCGCCCGGCCCAATGGAGCTGGCTTGCCGGGCGTGCTAACGTAAGCGCCATGACCCAGCTCATCCGCATTCCCGAAATGCAGCCCGATCGGGGCGTGAGTGCGCCGCGCGGCAACCTGCGCATGCTGGCCGACTTTGTGGCCGCCCATCCGGATGTGCTGGTCATTACCGGCGCCGGGGTGTCCACCGGCTCGGGCATCCCTGCCTATCGCGACGGGCAGGGGCGCTGGCTGCAGCGCCGCCCCGTGCTCTATCAGAACTTTATCGGGCGCGAACAAACCCGCCATCGCTACTGGGCGCGCAGCTTTATCGGCTGGCCGCTGATGAAGGCGGCCGAACCCAATCCCGCCCATCATGCCCTGGCGGCACTTGAGCGGGCCGGGCGCATCGGCCCGGTCATCACCCAGAATGTTGATGGACTGCACCGCCGCGCCGGACAAAAGCGGCTTGTTGAACTGCACGGCCGGCTCGACCGGGTGCGCTGTCTGGATTGCCGCACGGTCAGCACCCGCGACCGGCTGCAGCAGCGGCTTGAAGCGCTGAATCGGGGCTGGACCGCCGAACACAGCCGCGTCAATGCCGATGGCGATGTCGAGATTGACGAGGATGCCTGGCCGGATTTTCGCCCGGCCGATTGTGATATTTGCGGCGGGATGCTCAAGCCCGAGGTGGTGTTTTTTGGCGAGGCCGTGCCGGCACCGGTTCGCAGGGCGGCCGATGAGGCGCTTGAAGGGGCCGGGGCCGTGCTGGTGGCGGGCAGTTCACTTGCGGTCGGGTCGGCCTACCGCCTGGTGCGCACGGCCAGTCAGCGCGGCCTGCCGGTAGCCGCCCTGAACCAGGGGCGCACGCGCGCGGATGAGCTGCTCGATTTCAAGGTGGAAGGCGCCACCAACACCGCGCTGGCAGCGCTGGCCGACAGCTAGCCGCCAGGCTTCAGGCAGCGACAATGGCCGCCGGCGTCACGTCCGCCGCCAGGGCATCGAAATAATCGCGGGTCAACTGCAGCTGCTCCCGGGCGCTCTCGGCGCGGTTGACCGTTTTTCTGAAGCCGGCATTTTCCGGGTGACCTTTTGCATACCAGCCCAGATGCTTGCGGGCAATGCGCAGGCCGCGGTATTCGCCGTAAAACGCGTGCAGGGCCTTGAGGTGCTCAACAAGAATGTCGCGCACGTGCGCCACTGGGGGCTCCGGAAGGCGTTCGCCGGTGGCCAGATAATGGGCGATCTCGCTGAAAATCCACGGCCGCCCCTGGGCGGCACGACCCACCAGCAGGCCGGCCGCGCCGGTGTATTCGAGCACGTCCCGGGCCTTTTCGGGTGAGTCCACGTCGCCGTTGGCCCACACCGGAATGGCGCAGGCATCAACAATGGCGGCGATGGTGTCGTATTCGGCCCGGCCCCGGTACTTTTGCACACGGGTGCGGCCATGCACCGCCAGGGCCGCAATGCCGCTTTCCTCGGCAATGTGGGCAATATGCAGGGCGTTGCGGCGGTCGTCATCTTCGCCCGTGCGGATCTTGAGGGTGACCGGAACATCCACGGCGGCCACGGTGGCTTCAAGAATGCGCGCCACCAGCGCCTCGTCACGCATCAGCGCCGAGCCGGCCCAGGCCCGGCACACTTTTTTGGCCGGGCAGCCCATGTTGATGTCGATGATTTGTGCCCCGCCGTCCACGTTGTGGCGGGCGGCTGCGGCCATTTGTTCAGGGTCCGAGCCGGCAATCTGCACGCTGACCGGGCCGGGCTCGCCGGCGTGGTCCATGCGCTTGAGCGATTTTTGCGTATGCCACAGATCAGGGTTGGCGGTGGTCATTTCGGAGGTGGCCAGGCCGGCCCCCAGCCGTCGGCAAAGCAGCCGGAACGGCTTGTCGGTAACGCCCGCCATGGGCGCCAGTCCCAGCGCCGGATTTATCTCATGCCGACCAATATGCATGCCGGGCAGGGCGCCGGACCGGAGGCGGCCGCTGCTCATGAATTGCCAGGCTGGTCAATGCCGGCCAGCCATGACCCAATGGCATTTTCAAGCTGTTCCAGCCCCTGGCCGCTGGACGCTGAAAAGGCCTGCACGGAAATGGAGTCATCCACCTGACGGGCAACCTTGCGAACGGCTTCCATCTGGCGGCCGCGGCCCAGCTTGTCGGCCTTGGTCAGCACCAGATGAAGCGCCAGGCCGCGCTCGGCGGCCCAGTTGATGAGGTCGATATCGCCGGGCTTTAGCGGGTGGCGGATATCCATGACGATGACCAGACCGGCCAGCGACCGGCGCCCGGCCAGGTAGTCGCCAATGAGCTGGCCCCAGTGGCGCTTGAGATCGTCACCCACGCGCGCAAAGCCGTAGCCGGGCAGGTCGACCAGGCGGTGGTCATCGTCCAGTCTGAACACCACCAGCTGTCGGGTGCGGCCGGGCGTCTGGCTGGTCCGGGCCAGCGACTTGCGTCCGCACAGCCTGTTGATCAGGCTTGATTTGCCGGCATTGGAGCGTCCGGCAATGGCCACTTCGGCCCCTGTATCGGGCGGCAGCTGGTTCAGATTGTGGGCGCTGATCAGGTACTCGGCCTGTTTAAGCAGTCGTTTGGCGGGTATCATGGTTGTTCAGGCTGGCGCGTCGGCGGTCAAGCCGCGATAATATCAGCTTCGGAATTTCAGTAATCCAGAATCAATTGCAGGAGTAGCTCGATATGGCTCGAATCTTGGTGATGCTGCTGGCAGGCTTGCCGCTGCTAGTTCAGGCCCAGGCACTGGTGGGCGATGCCGATGCCGGCGCCGAGAAGGCGGCGGTGTGTGCCGCCTGCCACGGCATGGACGGCAACTCACAGGTACCCATCTGGCCCAAGCTGGCTGGCCAGCACGCCGAATATCTGACCCGCCAGTCCATTCTGGTGCGGGAACAGGATCGCGACGTCCCCGAGATGTACCCCATCGTTGCCAACATGAGCGACCAGGAACTGGCTGATATCGCCGCCTTTTACGAACAACAGGCCCTGGAGCCGGGCGTTGCCGATGAAGAGCTGGTCGAACTGGGCGAGTCAATTTTCCATGCCGGCAATGCCGACAGCAGCGTGCCGGCCTGTGCCGCCTGTCATGGCCCGACCGGCAGCGGCATCAAGGGTGCGCACTACCCGATGTTGCGCAACCAGCACGCCGACTACACCGTATCGCGCCTGAACGAATATCGCGATGGCGTGACCAGTGGCGACAAGGATCCCTACAGCAGCATCATGGTGGCGGTGTCCAAAAATCTGACCGACGAAGAGATTCAGGCCGTCAGCAGCTACATTGAAGGGCTGCACATGGCGCGCTGGTAAAATCATGCGCGCAAGCGGTGCTGAACTTGGGCAGCCCGCATGGGTCTGAACGGTTCGAAACAACAAACAGCGGGCCTGCCGCCCGTGAAAATCGAGTTGAAATGGAGTTTTCAATGCGCAAGTTCATGATTTTGCTGGCTGGCATGGCGGTTTTTGCTGCAGCCCCGCTGCTGGCCCAGGAGTTTCACGAAGGGCAGCACTTTCAGCGTATCGATGGCCCCGATGTCGCCTCCGATCATGTTGAAGTGGTCGATGCGTTCGGCTATCCCTGCCCGGCCTGTCGCCGCTTTTTGCCTCATTTTGATGCCTGGATAGATCGCCAGCCGGACTATGTGAAGGTGGAGCACATGCCGATCGCCCTGCAGCAGGGCTGGGATCTGTTCGCGCTTGCGTACTACACGGCCAGCGTCATGGGTATTGCCGAGGAAAGCCATGAAGCCATGTTCCGGGCCGTGCATGATGAAAGGCGGCAGTTCCGCAATTTCGACGATATTGCAAAGTTTTATTCGGACTACGGCGTTGACAAGGACAGCTTCATCAACACTTCGCAGTCCTTTGCCGTGGACGCCGCCATGCGCCAGAATCGCAACAACGTTCGCAGTTACGGCATTCGCAGCACCCCGTCCGTCATTGTCCAGGGCAAGTGGCTGGTCAGCGTGGGTGCTTTCAACAGCTATGACGAAATGCTTGAGGCGGTGGATTACCTGGTGGCCCGCGAAGCCGAAAAACTGGGTTTGGACGAAGACGATGAAAGCACGGAAGAAAGTGCCCGGCAAACAGACGATGAAGCAGTTGAAGAAGCTGCCAGCTGATTGACCGTGAGTTCTTCCGGCCAGCAGCTCAAGCTGCTGAGCTACAACATTCAGGCCGGCACATCCACCGGCCGCTATCGCGAATATGTCACGCGCAGCTGGCGCCAGATTCTGCCCAACAGCCAGCGGGTGGAAAACATGGACGCCATTGCCGAGCTGGTGCGCGATTACGACATCGTTGCGCTCCAGGAGGTGGACTGCGGCAGCCTGCGCTCGGGGTTTGTCAATCAGGCCAAATACCTGGCCACCCACGCCCGTTTTCCCTGGTGGCGCTATCAGGGCAATCGCAAGATAGGCATTGTTGCCCACCCGGGCAACGGGCTGCTCAGCCGCATCAAGCCCAGTGACATTGAAGAGCACCGGCTGCCGGGCGCCATTCCCGGTCGCGGTGCCATGGTGGTGCGCTACGGAGAAGGCAGACAGGCCTTTTACCTGGTGGTGCTGCACCTGGCGCTGGGACGCCGGGCGCGCGCCCAGCAGCTGGAATATGTTGCCGACCTGATCAAGACCCGGCCCAATACCGTGGTCATGGGCGATTTCAACGCCGGGCCGGCGGCTCATGAAGTGCTCCGGTTTTGTCGCCAGGCCGATTTGATCCAGCCGGGTGAATCCGCGCTCACCTTTCCTTCCTGGCAGCCGCAAAGAGCCATTGACCAGATTCTGGTCTCGCCCGGCATCCGCGTGCGCGAGATTCGTGCCCTGCCGGTCACGTTTTCAGATCATCAGCCGCTGGCCATGACCATAGAATTCGGCAGCGGCGTGGACCTGCCCGCCCAGCAAAAAAGCGAATCGTTCAGGGAATTCACCGAATACTCGCAGTAGACTTTCCGCTGGCCGGGCCGACAGCTGACGGGCGCTGTGCTTTCAGCCGGCCCGATGTCCGCCGGCGTGCGTGGCCAGTGCTTGTCAAGACCCGAAATTCACTGCAGGATACAGGGCATGATGGAGCATAAGCACAATGAAAGTGATTAGGCTTTGCCTGCTTGGACTGCTGGTGGCGCTCGGCCACTGCCAGCCCCTGCACGGCAGTGAAGCCGGCCAGCGCAGTTTGGAGCGCGAGGTCTTCAGACAGGGCTGGGACGCCGCCAGGCGCGGCCAGCAGGCAGGTTTGCTGCAGGCCATTGCCGACCTGCCCGACTATCCGCTGGCACCCTATCTGCAGTACGAACTGCTGCGTCAGCGCATTGACCAGGTTCCTCAAGCCGTCATGACCCAGTTTTTGGCCCGCTATCGCGACTGGTCATTTCGCCCGTCGCTTGAACGGGCGTGGCTGCGCAGCCTGGGCAAGCGCAATCAGTTTGATCTTTTGCTGGAATACGGTGAAGGGCAGCGGGATGCCGTGGTGCGCTGCCACCTGGCAAGAGCACGGCTTGAGCGGGGTCAAACCGATGGGCTGGCGGAACAGGCCCGCGAACTGTGGCTGGTGGGGCATTCGCAGGCCGATGCCTGCGATGAGGTTTTTGACTGGTGGAAGAAGCAGGGCAACCCGGATGCCGACACGGCCTGGCAGCGTTTTCATCTTGCGCTCGGCAACGGCCAGGAAGGCCTGGCGCGCTATTTGAAACGCTACTTGCCACGCGAGGAGCGCGGCCTGGCCGATGACTGGCTGGCCGTAAACAGGAATCCCGCGGCGGCCCTCAGACAGGCGCGCCACTGGAGTGATTCTGCAGAAACCCGAAAAACCCTTCGTTTCGGGTTTGAGCGCCTTGCGGTCAATGATTGGGAAGCGGCCGACAAGGCCTGGAAAATTCTCGGGCAGCGCTTTGCCTTCAGTGACGCCGACCGGCTGGCGATTCGCCAGCGCATTGCCCTGTTTCGGGCCGTGGCGCTGGATGAGGAGGCGCTGCCGGCCATAGATGACCTGCCCGAGCAGGCCCGCAGTGCGCAGCTTTTGGCGTGGCGGGCGCGGGCGGCCATGAACCAGGGGTTGTGGGATGAGGTTTTGCACAGCATAGAGGCCATGCCGGTGTCCGAGCAGGCCAGTTCACGCTGGCGCTACTGGCGCGCCCGGGCGCTGGCCGAGCTGTCCCGCCCCGAAGCGGCACTTGCCTATGCCTCGCTCAGCGGCGAGGCCAATTACTATGGTTTTTTGGCCGCCGCACGGCTGAACCAGCCGCTGAGTCTGTGCGAGGAAGATATCGCTGCCGATGCTGAAATTCAGCGCCGGCTCAGCCGCGATGCCGAGTTTGAACGCGTCAGCGAACTGTTTCACGTCGGCCTGGCCTGGCATGCCCGGCGCAGCTGGCAGCACATGGCGCAGCGGCTAAGTGACAGCGAAATGGCCCAGGCGGCGCTGCTGGCGTCCGCGGAGGGCTGGCATCATTGGGCCATCGTGGCGCTGATGAACGCCGGGCGCAGCCGGGCCTATCCGTGGCGCTTCCCCATGGCCGCCAAGGGCGTGGTGCTGACCGAGGCCGAGCGCTGGGGCGTGGACCCTGCCATTGTCTGGGGGCTGATGCGGGCGGAATCGGCCATGCAGCCCGACGCGCGCTCGCCGGCCGGTGCCCTGGGCCTGCTGCAGCTTATGCCCGGCACGGCCCAGGCGGTGGCCGGCCGCAACGGGATAGGTTATTCCGGGCCGTCCACCCTGACCAGTCCGGCCATCAACGTGCCCCTGGGGGTGGCTCACCTGGGTGAGCTGATGCGTGAATACAACGGCAACTGGGCCCACGTGGCTGCGGCCTACAATGCCGGATCCGGCGCGCTTGAACGCTGGCTGGAAGATCGCCCGGCACCAGCAGCCGACGTGTGGGTGGAGTCTCTGCCCTACTATGAAACCCGGGACTATATTCCCAAGGTGCTGGCCTATGCCACCATTTACGAATGGCGGCTGTCGCGCCAGCCTTCACTGCTGACCGGGCAGATCATGGCCAGCGCCCGGCCGGCGGCCGGATTTGCCTGCCCGCCGTAAAGAAATATGCGCATCGCGTACAGTTGTTGATATCGAATGAGCATGACAAAAAAAACGCCTGATGCGCCATGTCGTGGGCTGGAGGTTTACCGGGTTGGCGGCGTGGTGCGCGACCGTCTTCTCGGCCGCCGGGCCGATGATGCCGACTACGTGGTGGTGGGCGCCACGCCCGAAGAAATGAAGGCGCGCGGATTTCGCCCGGTGGGGCGGGATTTTCCGGTGTTTTTGCATCCGCAGACCGCGGAGGAGTATGCGCTGGCGCGCACGGAGCGCAAGTCGGGCCGCGGCTACCACGGGTTTGTGTTTCACACCGGCCCCGAGGTCACCCTGGAAGATGACCTTGTCCGACGCGATTTGACCATCAATGCCATGGCTGAAGATGAAAAGGGGCGGGTGATCGACCCGTTTGGCGGCCGGCGCGATCTTGAGCAAAGGATTTTGCGCCATGTTTCGAACGCCTTTGTCGAAGACCCGGTGCGCGTTTTGCGCCTGGCGCGCTTCAGCGCCCGCTTTCCCAATTTTTCAGTGGCTGAGGAAACCGAGGGGCTGTGTCGCCAGATGGTTGCCGACGGTGAACTTGACCACCTGGTGCCCGAACGGGTGTGGCAGGAGCTGTCCGGCGCTTTGATGGAAGATACACCGTCACGGTGTTTCGGGTTTTTGCACCACACCGGCGCCCTGGGCGTGGTGCTGCCCGAGGTCGAACGGCTGTTTGGTGTGCCCCAGGTTGCCCGGCATCACCCCGAGATTGATGCCGGCGTGCACACCATGATGGTCATTGACCAGGCCGCCGGAATGAACGCGTCGCTGCCGGTGCGGTTTGCCGCGCTGGTTCATGACCTGGGCAAGGGGCTGACGCCGGCTGATCAGCTGCCAAGACATGTCGGCCATGAAAAGGCCGGCATTGAGCCCATTGGGGCAGTGTGCAAACGCTTGCGGGTCAGCGCAGAATGTCGTGACCTGGCGCTGCTGGTGGGCGAGTATCATCTGCACGCCCATCGGGCGCTCGAGCTGCGGCCGGCCACCATAATCAACCTGTTTCAGGCCCTGGACGCCTACCGCAGGCCTGAGCGTTTGCAGGATTTTCTGCTGGCCTGTGAAGCCGACTGGCGCGGCCGGAAAGGTTTGCAGGACCGGCCCTACCCGCAGGCCGACCATCTTTTGCGGGCCTACAGTGCGTCTGCTGAAGTCACGGCCGCACCTTTTGTCGCCCGCGGAATTAAGGGTGTGGCCATTGCCGGGGCCGTTCGCGCCGAACGGATTCGGGCCGTCAGGGAAATGGCGCGTTCCGAAAAAAAATCATGATGCTCGCGGCAACCATTTGCGCCTGTCATTGTCAATGACAGGGCTGTGAGCTGAAATATTGAATTTGGGCTCAAGTTGAACCGGATCGGGGAGAAACCCTCTTGCCTTTGACACGCCTTGGACTGAGCAACCCGGTGGCTGTTGCCGTGGGCTGCATTCTGCTGATGATCTTCGGGTTTTTGAGCCTGGCGCGCCTGCCGGTGCAAATGACGCCCAATAT
>DATGTG010000064.1:0-23970 GCA_035301965.1 Wenzhouxiangella sp.
TCGCGCGCGGCACCGAGGCCGTATTCAAGGCCCACCGCTCCGAGCCGGGCATCACCGGCCAGCAAAATCTTTTCGATATCGGCGTCATTGGGCCTGCTTTCATCCTCGGCATCCGAGCGCCATTTGCCGGCTGTCAGCTGCGCCGATGCCCCGTGGCCGGCCCACCCGGCCCTGGCTTCCCCGCTGCGCATGTTGTTGGCGCCGACCCCGGCGCTGGCTCCCGCCCCGGTGCTGTTGGCCGTGCGGGTAATGATGTTGATGACGCCGCCGGTGCCGCTGCCGCCGTGCTGAACCGAACCTGCAGTCTTGACAATCTCAATGCGTTCAATGGCCGACAGGGGAACGGGCAGGCTGGTGTCCAGGTGACCGCTTTGCGGGTTGCTGACAGGGGCTCCGTTGACCAGCAGCAGAACCTGCTCAAAGCTGCTGCCGTTGATGCTGATGTCACCCTGGGCACCCGGTGCGCCGCGACGCTGAACGGTCACTCCGCTGACCTGGGCCAGCAAATCCTCCAGGTGGGTAACGGGCGCATTCTCAATGTCTTCCCTGGTCAGCACCGTCATGGAGCGCATGGCCCGGGAATGCCGGCCGCTGACCGGGCTGGCCGTGACCACCAGCGGATCAAGATGGGCCTGTGCCGGCGTCGGGTCGTTTTCAGCGCCGACGTTGGCCGATACCAGCAGGGCAGCGAACAGCAGCGTTTTATTCTTCATGCTCAAGACTCCCGAGAATTCAGCAAATATCAAGGCCTGCCTGTAAACCAAAAAAACGATTGATGGTTGACGGGCGAAAGCGGGCAATCCTAGCGGGTCTTTTGGCGGCATGTCAACTATAGTTTCCAATTAAGGTTGACGGCCCGGCGCGAACTGAAGGACGGGCAGTCGTTATCATCAGCGCAGGTTCATGATTGAAACTTGTGGCAGAGGTTAAACAGGTGCTGATCGCTTTCAACAAGCCCTACGGCGTGCTGTGCCAGTTTGTCGATCGCAGCGAAAACCCGCGCCCGACACTGGCCGGCTTCGGGCTGCCGCCGCGCGTTTATCCCGCCGGCCGGCTCGATATGGACAGCGAAGGGCTGTTGCTGCTGACTGACGACGGGCGCCTGGCCCGGCGCATTGCCCACCCGCGCCACAACCAGCCCAAAACCTATCTGGCCCAGGTGGAAGGCGTTGTTGACGAGAACGCGCTGCAGCAGCTGCGAGAGGGGCTGCTGCTCAACGACGGAAAGACCCGGCCGGCGCAGGCCCGGGCAGTTGACGAGCCCGACTGGCTGTGGCCGCGCGACCCTCCGGTTCGCTACCGCAAAACCGTGCCCGACAGCTGGCTGGAGCTGACCCTGCGCGAAGGGCGCAACCGCCAGGTGCGGCGCATGACCGCCGCAGTGGGCCTGCCAACGCTGCGGCTGGTGCGCATTGCGGCGGCCGGCTATCGTCTCGGCAGGCTTCAGCCCGGGGAATGGCTCAGAATCAGGGAGTGATGGTCTGCGGTTCGAAGCGGTCTTCAAAAATATCGCCGTCTTCATCGCCATTGCCGTCAACGATTTGTACAGCCTGCGGGATGTTCAACAGGGCAAGCGGCAGATCATGGGCCGTGATTTGGTCGTTTTCGTCGACGTCCAGGTAAAGCGAGACCAGCACATCGTAGCTGCCCGGTGGCGCCGTGGCCGGGATCTCAAACGGCCGGCCGACAGAATGGGTGCCCGACGGCAGGGCAAGCGGCTTGTCGTTGCTGGAATCGTCGATATAGCCGGTGCCGCTGCGGTACAGGCTGGCGCCGATGAGCAGGTGCGCGTGTTCGGTTGTGCTCATGTTTTTGGCCTGGGCAGAGAGTACTACCGTTGTGCCGGGCAGCGCGATGGATGGCGTGGCAGCGCCTGCCGACAGCTCCACAGGCGAGGTCATGGTGGCGGCTCTCAAGCCGCTGCCGCTACCATTGTCGTTGTAGTAGTGATCGACAATCCACGTCCACAACGGCGCATCGGGCTGCATTGCCCAGCGCTGGGTGCCCCATTGCGACATGCCGCGCCCGTGCCCGAAACAGCTTTGTCCCAGGCTGACCGGATCATTCAGGCAGGGCCAATCGGCTGCGGGCGAGCCCGCAAAGCCATCCCCGCAGGACAGGTCGTTATTGCTGCATGACAGGTTGGAGTCCGGGTCCACCCAGCTGTTGTTGTCGGCCGAATATTCAGCCCGGAAAGACGTGGTGCCATCGCGCGAGAGCATGACGCCCGCTGTTTTTGCCGTGGCGCTGTCGGTGCTGGAGTGGGTGGTGTGGCCGTTAACCTGGCAGCAGGCGCTGGAGCAGATGTCATAATTTGCGCTGCGTGGATTGCCCACATGCCAGGCGCCATAACTGCGATAGGCCACGCTGCCGGCACGCAGGCTGCCCGGGTCCCAGGAGGCAATCCACTCCCTGTGCAGCCCGTTGCGAACATAGGTTTCCAGCGACTTGATGCAGGTGTGACTGCATGAGCCGGTGCAGCATTCCTGGGTGCAGGCGGCATCGGCAAAGCCAACGCGTATGGAGGCCGGCGGCTGAATGCCGGCTGCCAACTGTATCGTGTCAGCATCTCCAAGCGGACTCATCAACGGTTCAACCTGTGGGGCAGAGTGGGCAGGCGGGCGTGGCACATGACCGCCACTATTGCCATTGTCGACAGCGCCGACTGTATCGCTGGTGCGCTCAGTAATATTTTCGCCCACGGCCAGAATGCGGCGTTCGATCCCGGGCGAGCACAGAATGTTGTCAATGGTCAGTTCACCCTGCGCGCCGGCCTGCACCCTGAGCGTTGAGCGCTCCGTGCCGGATGCGTTGCAGGGCTTCAAAAACAGCTGAAAATAACCTTCGGTATCGCTGACCGTGTCTGCGCCCTCAAATTCGACCCTGGCGCCGGCGACAGCCCGCCCCGAATCAGCGTGACGAATATAGCCCTGCAATGCCCGGGCTTCAGTACCCGCAATTCGTGTCTCCAGGTGCGCAAATCTTTCCGGCCGCTCCAAAGGATCAAGCAGCAGAGTCATGGGCTGATCATTGTCCTTGGCATGAAACTCCAGGGGCCGGTAGCCAGCAGCCTGTGCCGTTATCGTGGTCACATGGTCGGGAAGCTCAATTGCCTGAAGCCGGCCGTCTATCCTTGCGATCCTGCCGGTGTCGTGGTCGAGTTCCAGAATGACCTGAACCGGCGCTCCGGTCAGCGCATCACGCGCGGCGATTTGTACGGCCGGAACAGGCACGCTTGTGAGCACGCAAATGGTCAGGGCAACCAGCGCCGCAATTCTTGTCATTGCCCTTTCTTCCCGGAACGCCCAGGTCCGAGATTCCCATCGGCCAAAAAGGCGAACCAGCGGCGCTGATGATTGCGGGCAAAGCTTGCGCTGTCGACCAGCACGGCATGCAGTGTCGCCAGGCTGTCGGGGTCATGACTTGCCAGATCATCCAGACCGTCAAAAATCAGCATCAGGGCAGGGCGCCCAAGCCACGACAAGTCGGTCAGGCAGTCGCCCAACGCATCCCAGTTGTGCCCAAAATAATCGGGAAATTCAAGCGCCCGGGCAATGCCGGCCAGCAGCCCCGGCTTGTCCGAACAGCCGCGCAGGTCAACTTTCACAGGTGAAATGCCGAGTTTTTCAGCGCTTTTGAGCAGCGCAGACAGTTCGGTGCCTGAAACCGAATAAACTCCGCTGTGGCTGGCGCGGCTCAAGTCCGGCATCAGGGGCAGATTAGTCATCTGCAACCTCAAAACGTTTGAAACTCTTGTAGTGATCGGCGGTGTAGTAATACACCTCGGGCGGGTGGCCCCCGGTAACGATGCGGCGTGCGCCGCGCGTTCTGGCGCCGGGCGTGGGCACGGTGAATTCCCGGTAATAGCCCTGCGGCCTGCTGGGCAAAAGCCGTTCGCGATTGTAAAACGTGCTGCCATCCTGCGCATGCGTCCAAGGTCCGTCCGCCTGAATCCTGTCGATGACGGGGCCGGCCTCCGGCGGCAGAAAATCCGGCAGGCCTTCATCCGAATAAACCTGCACCCGCCCCGGAACACCATCGGTCAGCCCCGACGGCAGCCACCCCGCCTGCCAGGCCAGGAGAAACCCGACAGCCGCAATCAGTGCGATGGAGGGTTTGAGCCTGCGAAGTTTTTTGTTCATTAATTTTGAGTGGATGCAAGTCTGAGGATTGCATGATATTCAACTTGCTTGGGTTTCGCACGCTTGGAAAATCAAGCGCTTCAGAAATGAAAACAGCCGCCTGCTGGTGCAGGCGGCTGTTTTACATGGGGATCTGGTGGAGGCGGCGGGAGTCGAACCCGCGTCCGCAAACCATCTGATCCTGGTTCTACATGCTTAGCCCGCTCGATTTTTTCTCGTCATGTCGCCGCCCGAGGGGCAGGGCATACGCCATGACCAGTCAACGGTTTGGTTTAACTTCGGTGCCCCGTGACGCAGCATGAAGCGATCCTGCTAAATGATCTCCGGTCGGAAGCGCAGGCTCAACCGGTGGAGAGCAGGCTGGTTTTTAGGCAGCCAGTGCGTAGTTGTCGTCGTTGGCAACTAACAAGTTTTCAGCTGGTTTTACGAGGTTAGCCGAGACCTCGGCATGCCCCAGGGTACGTCCGATCCACGTCGAATCCAGAGCGCCCCCATGGGTTACAGCGTTTAAGACTAGCATAATTCCAAAAGGTTCAACAAACAGTTGCTGTTCTGGTGGGCTCGCCTGCGCACTGTGCTACAGATCAGGGCAGGCTCGTATCGGAAGGCGTTCAGAGCTACAATTCGCGGCCTGGCTTGTGTCGTACCGTTTGTTCGTGTGCGCTGCAAAGAGATGCTTGGCGGGCAGGCGGCCGAATAGTGTGGCTAATAGTCTGCTTCAGGTTTGGGTTTTAACAATTTGTTTTAACTGATTTTATTTATTTGGAGAGTTTTCATGGAACGCACCCTGTCCATTATCAAGCCCGATGCCGTGGCCAAAAATGTCATCGGTGAAATCTATTCGCGTTTTGAAAAGGCCGGCCTGAAGGTTGTGGCCGCGCGCATGGAACATTTGAGCCGCGAGCAGGCGGAAGGTTTTTATGCCGTCCACCGCGAGCGGCCCTTTTTTGCCGACCTGGTGGAGTTCATGACCTCGGGACCGGTGATGATTCAGGTGCTGGAAGGCGAAAATGCCATTGCGCGAAATCGCGAGCTGATGGGGGCAACCGATCCGGCCCAGGCGGCGCCGGGCACAATTCGCGCCGATTTTGCGGCCGGCATCGATGCCAACGCAGTCCACGGCTCGGATGCAGAGGAAACCGCGCGCGAGGAAATTAACTTCTTTTTCAAGCCTGATGCGATATACTCGCGTTGAATTCGTCGAGATAGTACAGGCAAATGCCCGCAGGGCTTGATAAAAAAACCAACCTGCTTGGTTTGGATCGGGCAGGTCTTGAGCGGTTTTTCGTCGAACTTGGCGAAAAACCGTTTCGTGCACGCCAGCTTTTGCAGTGGATTCACCAGCGGGGAATAAGCGATTTCAGCCAGATGACGGATCTGTCGCTGGAGTTGCGTGACAGGCTGGCCTCCGTTGCCAAAATTGTTGCACCCGAGGTGGTGCGCGAACAACGCTCCGAGGATGGCACCATCAAGTGGCTGATTCCCATTGTCGGGGGCAGCGCGGTTGAAACCGTATATATTCCCGAGGCCGGCCGCGGCACGCTGTGCATTTCGTCGCAGGTGGGCTGCATGCTCAACTGCACGTTCTGTTCGACGGCCACCCAGGGCTTCAAACGCAACCTGTCGGCCACTGAAATTGTCGGCCAGGTGTGGCAGGCCGTTGGTCGCCTGCGTGAAATTCACGGCAGCGATCGCCAGCATGTCACCAACATTGTGTTCATGGGCATGGGCGAACCCATGCTGAACCTTGACGCTGTTCGGCCTACTTTGTCTCTACTTCGTGACGACCTGGCCTACGGCTTGGCGGCGCGCCGGGTCACTGTGTCAACCGCAGGCGTCATTCCCGGCATTGATGCCCTGGCCGAGGGCGTCGAGTTTGCGCTGGCGGTGTCTCTGCATGCCGCCGAAAATGAAGTGCGCAGCCGCCTGGTGCCCCTCAACCGCAAATATCCGGTTGAAGAGCTGATCGCGGCCTGCAGGCGTTTTGTGGATGCCGGCCACAGGCGCAATATTACTTTTGAGTACACCATGATTGATGGTGTCAATGACCAGCCCGAGCACGCCCGCGCCCTTGTGCGCCGGGTAAGCGTGCTGCCGTGCAAGATCAATCTGATTCCGTTCAATCCGTTTCCGGGCACGCCGTTCAAATGTTCATCCGACGAGGCCATAGACCGCTTCAGGGGAATTACCCGTGCGGCCGGCCTGGTGACCACCGTTCGCAAAACACGCGGCGAGGACATTGATGCTGCATGCGGCCAGCTGGTGGGCAAGCTGCTGTCTCCAAGCCAAAGGCGGCTGACCATGCAGCAGCAGCTGGCCAGACAGGCGATCTCTCCGCCATGATCAAGACTTTGCGTGCCGCCGGGGCGATTCTGACTGTTTGCCTGTTTGTGGCAGGCTGTGTTTCAACCGGCGGCGGCCGCGGACATCCTGGTGAACATGGACGACTGGGAATGGACAGGGTCAGCCCGGTACGCAGCGCGGACTTGAATACACGCCTTGGTGTGGGTTACTTTGAGAGGGGTGACCTGAAGATCGCCATCGAAAAACTTGAGCGTGCAATCAGCCTGGATCCGGCACATGTGCCGGCCTATATCACCCTGGCGCTGGTTCAGGAGCGGCTGGGCCGTGATGCGGTTGCTCGCAGGCACTACAGAAAAGCGGCCAATTTGGCGCCCGACGATGGCGCCACGCTGAACACCTACGCTGTATTTTTGTGCCAACAGGGTGAATACAGGGAAGCCGATGAGCTGTTTCGCCGCGCGGTTCGCGATCCTTTTTACGAAACCCGCGAAGTGGTGCTGACCAACGCGGGCTCGTGCGCGCGTCGTGATGGACGATGGGAGGAAGCCCAGGATTATTTGCGCGCAGCACTGGACTACAATTCGGAATATCCGGCCGCGCTGTATCAGATGACGCGGCTTTATCTGCTGCAGGATGAAGCTTTTCGAGCGCGCGCTTTTCTGCAACGCTACGAAGCGGTGGCACAAGCCGACCCTTCAGCCATGCTTCTGGGCATGCAAATAGAACAAAAGCTCGGGAATCGGCAGCAGGCCGACCATTATTTCAGCCTGCTCGAAAAGGAGTTTCCCGATTCGGAGGAGGCCAAAAGGGCACGACAGCGATCGGAAAATTATGACTGATCAAAAACTTGCCGGCGCGATCGGGGAGGGGCAGCAGCCCGCCGGGCAAAAAAATTACTTTGAGGTTGGCGAAATCTTGCGCAGGCGGCGACTTGAGCGTTCGCTCAAACAGTCGGATGTGGCCCGCAGCCTGCGCCTGCCTGGAATGATCATCAATGATCTGGAAACCGGTCGTGTGGACCATCTTTCCAGTCTTTATCTGCGCGGCTATATTCGCAACTACGCGCGCTTGCTGGAACTTGATGCTGATGAGCTGCTGGGCCAGGTTGAGTCCGGAGAGCTGCCGGAACTGGGCCGGATACTGCCGGTAACGCGTCGCAGGCTAAGCTTTGAGCGGTATCTCAAAATGGCGACATATCTTATTGTCACCATTGCCATTGTCCCCCCGCTTGTGTACTTTTTTGTGGCTGGCGGAGCCCGCATGCTTGACCGCAGCTCCGGCCAGCAGATTGAAACGGCCCGCCTGGCGGATGCACCTGGCGGGCAGCCGGCCGGTTCTGCTTCAGCGCCAGCCCTGAAATTGCCGGAAAAACCGGTTTCAACACATATATCGGCATCTTCACTGCCGCTGTCGGACCGGCTTCTGAAAGACATTCGAGGCAGCGCCATTGAAGAAGCGCCCGAAGCGGATGATGAGGCCGAAGGGGGTGCAGACAGCACCACAAGCCGGCTTGTTTTGACGCTTGATGAGGACAGCTGGATAGAAATTCGTGACGCTCAGGGCAACCGGCTTGAGTATGATTTGCTGCGCTCAGGGGCAGAACGTGTCTACGAGGGTGAGCCACCGTTCAGTCTTCTGCTGGGCCGGGCAAGCTCTGCCAGTCTGAAGATCGACGGCAATGCAGTCAGCTGGCCTGAGGGCGGCCGGGGCGATGTTGCCGAGATTGTTGTTTCTGCCGACGGTCAGGTTTTGTAATCGGGCATCAGGCACGGTTTTTGTTGCAGCGGCAGAACATTGGTATATTCCGGGTTGTGACGAGCGCCGCCGGCCTCGTCTTTTTTCTTCAGTGGTGTGAAATCTGATGAGCAAGGTTCAGTCAATCCGCGGCATGCACGACATTCTGCCGGCACAAACCCCCATGTGGCGATGGTTTGAGCAGCGTCTGGCCCAGGTTTTTGCGGCCTATGATTTTCATGAAATCCGCCTGCCCATTGTTGAGAAGGCAGAGGTTTTTACGCGCGCGATTGGCCAGGCCACCGATGTGGTCGAAAAGGAGATGTATGCCTTTGAGGACCGCAACGGTGATTTGCTCAGCCTGCGTCCGGAAGGGACGGCCGCCGTGGTGCGCTCCGTCATTCAGCACGGCCTGCTGCAAACTCCGGGACTCAAGCTGTGGTACCAGGGGCCGATGTTTCGCCACGAGCGGCCGCAGCGTGGCCGCCAGCGCCAGTTTCACCAGTTTGGTGCCGAGGTGTTTGGGCTCGAAAGCCCGGCCACGGATGCCGAGCTGATTGCCCTGGGTGAGAGGCTGTGGCGCGAGCTGGGGCTGGATGGACGTTTCAGGCTGGAAATCAACACGCTGGGCGATCGTGACGACCGGCGTGCCTATCGGAAAAAGCTGGTCGATTTTCTGCGGCCGCACAGCAACGAGCTGGATGCCGACAGCCAGAGGCGGCTGGAGAGTAATCCGCTGCGTATCTTTGACAGCAAGAGCCCGAAAACCCGGGAAATCATGGCGGATGCGCCGCGACTGATCGACGAGGTGGGGCCGGAAGCGCACGCCCATTTCGAGCAGGTGCGCGACCTGCTTGATGAACTGGGCATTGAATACCGGGTCAACCCGGGCCTGGTACGCGGGCTGGACTATTATTCCCGCACGGTTTTTGAGTGGATCACCGATGATCTGGGTGCCCAGGGCACGGTTTGTGCGGGCGGTCGCTATAATGACCTGGTGGCAATGCTGGGCGGAAGCGATGTGCCGGGCATCGGGTTTGCACTGGGCGTCGAGCGGCTTTTGGCCCTGCTGGAAGCGGATGGCGTCAGCTATGAGCAAAAAGCCGATGTTTTTGTTGTCAGCCAGGTGGATGCAGGGAAAATGCTCTCTGTTGCCGAAGGCTTGCGCAACGAGCTGCCCGGACTCTCCATTGCTGCTGCTGTTTCAGGCGGCAGCATGCGCTCCCAGTTCAGGCGGGCCGATCGCAGCGGCGCGCGCTGGTGCGTCATTTTGGGCGAGGAGGAATTCAGCCGCAGCCAGGCGGCGATCAAGGATTTGCGCAGCGACTCGGCACAGGAAACTGTCGAGTTGACAAAATTGAGCCAAAAACTTGGCGAGTTGTTTGGTGTCGACAGCGACACCTGATTTATCATAGCCCGTTAACCTGTTGAGACGGACAATCCAGCAAGGAACTGATTTGACATGGCCGTAGAACTTTACGACGAACACGAGCAGAGCGAACGCGTTCGCAAATGGATCAAGGAATACAGCGCCACCATCGCGATGGGGCTGATTTTGGCGTTTGCCGGCATTTTCGGCTTTCGCTACTGGCAGGATCACCGCGCCGAACAGCTGGCTCTGGGCTCCGAGTATTACCAGGTCATTCAGGGTCTGGCCGAGCAGGGTGACGCCGAAGCGGCGGCAGCGGAGTACGAAACCATGTCAGCCGCTGTCGGGCGCTCTGCATACACCGGCCTGGCCGGACTGCATGTGGCCGCGTCATGGGTTGATGACGGCCGCCTTGGCAAGGCTGAAACCATTTACAGGGATATTCTCGATAACCGAAAGCTGAAAGAGCTGTGGCCTGTCGTGAACCTGCGCCTGGTCAGGGTTTTGGAGGCCCAGGGTGAATATGACGAAGCCCTGGCGCTGCTTGACGGTGGTGCACCCGATGGTTATGAGGCGGCCTGGCTTGAAGCGCGCGGTGACGTGTTTTTTGAGCGTGGTCAGCCAGACGATGCCCGTGTGGCCTGGGAAGAGGCACTGACGCGCCGCAATGCTGACGGGCAAAACGTGGGCCTGCTTGAAATCAAGCTTGACGCTGCAACCTCCGGCAAGGGTTCTTCGTGACCAAAGGCGCCCGGCTGATTCTTTTGATGGTGGCGCTTTTTGCGCTGGCAGCATGTCGCTCTTCGGGCGATGTGCGCGACAAGGATGGCTCTGAACCTGCCGAGCTGCCCGACATTCAGGACCCCTTGCCGGTACAGAGAAAATGGTCTGTCAGCACCGGCGCCGGAACGGACACGAGCCGTCCCCATTTCAATCTGCAGACTCATGAAGGCCTGATCTGGACGGCCGACCACAAGGGGCAGATCACGGCAGTGGATGCGTCCAGCGGCCGGGTCGAGCGGCGCTTTAGCACCGGCTTGCCGCTTTCGGGCGGGCCGACGCTTGCCGGCGATAACATTCTGGTTGGAACATTTGATGGTCATGCAGTCGCCCTTGATGCGAAATCCGGCGAGGTCAGATGGAGCACTCCACTGTCGTCCGAGGTTTTGTCATCACCGGTTTTGCACGACGGCATGGTGGTGGTTCGCTGTATTGACGGGCGCGTCTTCGGGCTTGACATGGCCGACGGCAAGCGCGTTTGGGTGCATGACCGCAGCGTGCCGCTTTTGACCCTGCGCGGCAACAGCAATCCGCTGGCCCGTGCCGGGCGGGTTTACATTGGCTACGATGACGGGCAGGTCACCGCCCTGAATGTGGCTGATGGCTCAACGCTGTGGTCACAGCGGATCAGCGCGCCCGAGGGCCGCACCGAGCTCGACCGCCTGGCGGATATCGATGGCCCCATGCAGGTGGTTGGCAGCGAACTCTACGCGGTGAACTACCAGGGACGTCTGGCTGGCCTGGCGCTGGAGTCGGGACGCATCATGTGGGTCAAGGACATGTCATCGGCCACCGGGGTGGAGCTGAGAAGAACCAGTCTGGCCGTGGCCGACAGCGAGGACAGGCTGTGGCTTGTCGATCGCCGCAACGGAGCAACGCAGTGGAGCACTGAAAAGTTGCTCAATCGTGACCTGACCCGACCGGTGTTTTTGGGCGCCCTGATCGCCGTGGCCGATTTTGAAGGCTATTTGCATTTTGTTGACAGCAGCAGCGGGGAACCGGTGGCGCGCACGCGTGCTTCCAAAAAGGCGCCGGCCGCCGCGCCGCTGGTGGTGGGCGACTCCCTGTACCTGCTCGACGAGGATGGCAGGCTGAGCGCCTGGCAGATTGGCGACAGGCGCTGACCGAGGCAGACTTATGCCCACCGTTCCGGTCGTGGTCATTGTCGGACGTCCCAACGTCGGAAAATCAACCCTTTTCAATGCGCTGACCCGCACCCGCAATGCCCTGGTGGCTGATATGCCGGGCGTCACGCGTGACCGCATCTATGGCCGTGTCGAGGACGAATCGCGCAATTTCATTCTGGTGGACACCGGCGGACTGGATGATGCCGATGATGAGGTCATGGCCGCCGCCCGTCATCAGACCCGGCAGGCTATCGAGGAGGTCGATCTGGTGATCCTGCTGACGGATGCCCGGGCCGGAATCCTGCCGGCGGAACACGACATTGCCGCATCGCTGCGAGTGGTTGGCAAGCCGGTCATCCACGCAGTCAACAAGACCGACGGACTGGATGTTGACATGGCGCTGGCTGAGGCTTCAGAGCTGGGTCTGGGCCAGATCTGGCCGCTGGCTGCCAGCCACAGGCGGGGCATTCAGGCACTGCAGAAGGAAATCATCAGTCGCCTGCCGGCCGGACACCTGGCTGCAGATCCTGATGACGATGATGATTTGCGCCTGACTTTTATCGGACGTCCAAACGCCGGCAAGTCAACGCTCATGAATCGCTTTTTGGGCGAGCAGCGCGTGTTGGCCACTCCCGTTGCCGGAACAACCCGCGATCCGGTCGAGGCCTCCGTTGAGCGTGACGATGTCCGCTATCAACTGGTTGATACGGCCGGGGTTCGCCGCCGGCTTGGAAGCCACAGGGGGATTGAGCGGCTGAGCAGCATCAAGGCGCTGCAGGCCATTGAACAGTCGCATGTGGTGTGCCTGGTGTGCGACGCGCTGGAAGGCATCACCGAACAGGATGCCCGGCTGGCCGGCCACGTCATTGAGGCAGGGCGGGGCCTGGTGATTGCCGTCAACAAATGGGATGCCGTTGACGATGAGCGCAGAAAAGCCGTTTTGGCCCAGGCCGCCGAGCGGCTTGAGTTTGCCCGTTTTGCGCCACTGGCCGTTATATCGGCCCTGCACGGCAGTGGGCTTGGAGAGCTGACCGATGCGGTGGAACATGTTTTTGAGGCGGCGACGCGTGAAATATCCACCGGCGCCCTGACGCGGGTGCTGCGCGATGCCGTTCAGGCGCATCCGCCACCGCAGGTGCAGCGCAGAACGCCCCGGCTCAGGTATGCCCACATGGGCGGGCGCTTTCCAACGCTCATCATCATTCACGGCAGCCGCACCGCCGGCATTGCCGACCAGTACAAGCGCTATCTGGTCAACGTCATCCGCAGGCATTTTGAATTGACCGGCATCCCCGTGCGGCTGGCGTTCCGTGAAGGCGACAATCCCTATGCCGGGCGACGCAGCAGGCCGTTGCCAGAACAAAAGCGCAAGCGCCGCCGCTCGCGTCAGACATCAAGCCGCAAAAAGCACTGAATGCTGCAGGCGGCTTGCAGGCGCGAAAATATTGGCGGCTATGGCGGCTGATGGGCAGCGGCCCGAACTACAATGGTGAAACAATGACTGAAACAGCACAGATTCTTGATGGCCGGGCCGTTGCAGACCGCCTGATTGCCAATGTTGCCACGGCCGTCAACCAGCATCTTGCCGAAGGCGGAAGAAAGCCGGCCCTGGCCGTCATTCTTGTGGGGGACGATCCGGCCTCGGAAATTTACGTCAACAACAAGGTGCGCGCCTGTGAGCAGGCGGGTATCGAATCGGTTGACCATCGTCTGCCGCACGGCACCGGCCGGGGCGAGCTGTTGGCACTGATCGACGAGCTCAATCGGGACAAGGCCATTGACGGCATTCTGGTGCAGCTGCCGCTGCCGCCGCATCTTGACGAGAGGCTGGTGACCCGCAGAATCTCGCCCGGGAAGGATGTTGACGGATTTCATCCCGTCAATCTCGGTCGCCTGGCCGCGCGCGATCCCGACTTGCGGCCCTGCACACCGCGCGGGGTCATGAGTCTGCTGAATGCCTACAATATCGACACCAAGGGGAAAAATGCCCTGATGGTTGGCGCCTCCAACATCGTCGGTCGGCCGCTGGCCCTGGAGCTGCTTCTTGCCGGGGCAACAATTACCGTGGCCCATCGTTTTACCCGCAGCCTTGACGATCTGGTGAGCCGTGCCGAGGTGCTGTGCGTGGCGGTTGGCAAGCCCGGCCTGATTCAGTCCGAGTGGATTTCACCGGGCACCATAGTGATTGATATTGGCATCAACCGGGGTGACGATGGCAAGCTGCGCGGCGATGTGGACTTTGAAACCGCTCGCAAGCGGGCAGCCTGGATTACACCTGTGCCCGGTGGCGTTGGGCCCATGACGGTGGCCACGCTTATGCAGAATACGGCTGAAGCGGCCGGTTTGGTGGTGCTGGCACCCTGACCACTCTCAGGTCAGTCTGTCTGCCCGGCGCAGATAGTAATGCAGAGCCACCCAATCGTACAGGGCGTGCACCACAACGGGGATGAACAGATTGCCGCTCCAGTGATAGAGCAGCCCCAGGTAGGCGCCGACCACTGCGGTCAGCACTGCATAGCTGCGCGACACCGCATGTGCCAGCCCAAACAGCACGGAAGCACCGATGAGCCCAATGGCCGGCGAGGTTTGCTGGCCCAGCCAGGTTTGGATGACGCCCCGAAAAAGAAGCTCTTCGCCAACGCCGGCCAGCACTGAAACCGCCACGATGGCGCCGGGTACCCGACCTGCAAACAGCAGGGCGGCCAGGCGGGTGGCCACTGCTTGCATTTCACGTGCCCAGCGCCAGTATTTGTCAGCTGGAACAAGCAGAAAAATGCCCGCCAGCGGAACGGTGGCGGCCACTGCAAGGCTCACGGCCCGAAGGGAGTAATCGCTGTGCCGCCACGGTTGCAGGCCGGCCAGCCATGCCAACAGGACGGCCAGCGCAACAACAGCCGTTTGCGCAAGCAGGGCGGCAGGCAGTATAGATCGCTGCCGCCCGCTGTCGCCTGGCCGGGTCATGATCAGTCACTCGCGTCGGAGCTGCTCCCGCTTTGTGTCCCGGTTTTTTTAACGGGCGACTTTTTGGATGTTTTCTTGCCTTTTTTCTTTCCGGACTTCTTCTTGGCGGCCTTTTTTGCGATCTTTTTGCTGCCGGTTTTCTTTTTCGCCGCTTTTGAGACGGAAGGTTTTTTGGCTGCTTTTTTGCGGACCTTCTTTTTGGCAGTGCGGGGACTTGCGTCATTGTCGCTGCTGCGCTCGATAATGGCGGCAACGCCCATGCCGCCAGCCGTGCAGATTGAAATCAGCCCGCGCCCCGAGCCGGCTTTTTCCAGAATATGGGCCAGCGTGGCAACAATGCGGGCACCGGTGGCGGCAAAAGGATGGCCGATGGCGACGGAGCCGCCGTGAACGTTCATGCGGCTGCGATCAATGCTGCCCAGCGGGCCGTCAAGCCCAAGCCGCTCGCGGCAATAGCGATCGTCTTCCCAGGCCTTGAGCGTGCACAAAACCTGGGCCGCAAAAGCTTCGTGTATCTCGTAAAAGTCGAAGTCGTCCAGACCAAGGCCGGCGCGCTGCAGCATTTCCGCCACGGCGATGGTGGGTGCCATCAGCAGCCCCTCGTCACCATCGACATAGTCCACTGCCGCAGTGCGTGAATGGGTGAGCCAGGCAAGAACGGGCAGGTCATGTTTTTTGGCCCAGTCTTCCGATGCCAGAAGCACAGCGGCTGCACCATCGCTGAGCGCCGTGGAGTTGCCGGCCGTCAGCGTGCCGTTGCGTGAGCGGTCAAAGACCGGCTTGAGCGCCGCCAACTTTTCGGGGGTGGTGTCGGGGCGCACGATGTTGTCGCGGGTAACGCCGTTGTAGGGCTGAACCAGCTCATCGAAAAAATCGCTGTCCCAGGCGGCGGCCGCCTTTTGGTGGCTTTCATAGGCCAGCGCGTCCTGATCGCGCCGGCCAATGTCCCATTCGCGCGCCATGCGCTCGCAGTGTTCACCCATTGAAAGCCCGGTACGCGGCTCCGAATTGCGCGGCGGCTGTGGTGCCAGCTCAGAGGGCCGAAAGCCTTTCAGGGCGCGGAGTTTTCCGCCCAGCGAGCGCGCCTTGTTCAGCTTCATAAGTCGCTGTGCAAAGCGGCGCTTGAACACGATGGGCACATCGGAGGTGGTGTCGGTGCCGCCAACCAGCGCGCATTCAATGTCGCCGGCGGCAATCTGGCTGCCGGCCAGAAGCGCCGCCTGCAGGCTGGTGCCGCAGGCCTGCTGCATGGTAACTGCAGGCGTGAGCGGTGACAGGGTGGTTGAAAGCACGGCCTCGCGCGCCAGGTTCCAGTCTTTGGAGTGGGTGGTCACCGCGCCGGCAAGAACCTGATCCAGTTTTTTTCCGTGCAGCTGGTAGCGATCAACCACGCCTTGAAAAGTTGCTGTCAGCATGTCCAGGTTGGTTTGATCGGCATACAGCGTACCGGCGCGACAGAATGGAATGCGGCTGCCGCCAATGATGGCGACCCTGCGAATCTTTGAGTTGGCCATCAGGAAGTCTCCCCGTTGTTTTTGCGGCTTTCCAGATAATGCATGGGCCCGCCGCGAAATGGTGCAAATCCGGTGCCGAAAATCATGCCTGCATCCAGCAGGTCGGCACTGTCAACAACCTTGTCGCGCAGGCAGGCCCGGCATTCGTCAAAGAATGGCTGCATGAGCTGCTCGGCCAGCTGTTCAAGGTCGTGGCCGCGATGGGCATCCGGGTCACGTTCGGGCTTGCCGTTCTTCCAGCGATAGAACCCCTGGCCGGATTTTTTGCCCAGGTGGCCCGACTCAACCATTTTTTCCAGAAGCTGCCGTTCTTCGCCGCCGCCGTCAGCGTCAAGCGTCCTGATGACGTCCAGGCCAATGTCAAGACCGACGGTATCGGCCAGTTCCACCGGCCCCATGGGCATGCCAAACCCTTCGGCGGCGCGATCAAGCGCCTCGCGCGGAATGCCCTGGCGATGCAGGGTCATGGCGTTGCGCATGTAGGGTGCAAGAACGCGATTGACCAGAAAGCCGGGTGTGGAGGTGACGGGCAGGGCGTACTTGCCGATCTGTGCGGCAAAGCTGGCGCCTTTGGAAACCCACTCCGGACCTGTCAGCTGATTGTCATGGACCACCTCCACCAGCGGCATTTTGGCCACAGGATTGAAGAAGTGCAGTCCTACAAGCCGGCCCGGATCATCGAGAACGTCGGCCAGCTCGGCCAGTGGAATGGCCGAAGTGTTGGTGGCCAGCAGGGCGGATCGGCGCGCTTTTTTGTTGATTCGCTCAAACAGTTCGCGCTTGGCTTCGCGGTTTTCAAAAATGGCTTCAATGATGACATCAGCCGACTCCATGCCTTTGCCGTCAACGTCCGGAATCAGGCGGGTTCTGGCGGCGGCCAGGGTGGTGGCCGTCCGGAATCGTCTCTTGAACAGTTTTTCGGCGCGCTTCAGGGCGGGCTTGATGTACTTGATGTCACGGTCTTCAAGCGTCACTTCCAGACCGCGGGCAGCGCACCAGGCGGCAATGTCGCCGCCCATGACGCCGGCACCAATGACGTGAACCCTGCGCGCGCTGAAGTCGCTGTGCCTGCCTTGACCCTTGAGCTCTTCCATCAGCCGGAACACTCGGCGCAGGTTGGTTGAGGTCTCGCCGACAAGCAGGTTGGGAACATTGTCGATTTCAAGCCGCAGCATGTCCTGCCAGGCGTTGCCGGCCTGTTCGAATGCATCGATCAGCGCGTAAGGCGCGGGATAATGTTCAGCGCGAGCTCTGGCGGCTGTCATCTTGCGCATTTTGCCGGCCAGAAACTTGCGCACCGGTGTCCAGGTGGTGGCGCTGGCAAACAGCCCGGGCCTGGATGGTGTGCGCTTTTTCAGGACGGCGCGCCGCGCTGCCCAGCGCAGTGAGCCGTGAGGCCCAACGGTTTGATCGATCAGCCCCAGTTTTTTTGCGGCCCCGGCGCGCAGCAGCTTGCCGGTCAGCATGATCTGCATGGCCTGCAGCCCGCCCATGGCCCGAATGCTGCGGCCCGAACCGCCAAAGCCCGGGTAAATGCCCAGGTTGACTTCGGGAAACCCGATGCGCGTGTTGTCCGTATTTCGGGCAATGCGGTGGTCAAAGCACAGCGCCAGCTCCAGGCCGCCGCCGAGGCAGTGGCCCTCGAATGCCACAGCTGTGGGGAAAGGCAGTTTTTCTATGCGTGCAAAAAGATTGTGGACTTCGACCAGCCTTGATCTGAGCACGTCCGCGTCATCGGTGGCATCAAACTCGCGAATATCGGCACCGACAATGAAGGAGCCCGGTTTGCCCGACATCAGGATCAGGCCGGTGGGTGATTCGGATTCCAGCTGGTCGATGACAGCATTCAGCTCGTTGAGGACTTCGGTGCTGAGACTGTTGACGCGTTCATCCTGGCGATCAAGCAAAAGCCAGGCGATGCCATCGAGGTCAAGACTCAGTTTCCAGTGTTTGCCGGCAGTGGCAGGTGTAGCGGATGAAGCCATCCGGAATCCTCCTTTGGGGTGCATTCCTCAAGCTTATCATCATGCCGGCAGCGCTTGCCGTTTGTTGTCCGTTCAGGGCAGCGGCCAGCCGAATTCATTCAGCAGCGCGACCAGGCGAATCAGCGGCAGACCGATGAGCGCTGTCGGGTCATCGCTGGTGATTCCTTCCGTCAGGCTGATGCCGAGCGATTCACTTTTGAAAGCGCCGGCACAATCAAGGGGGCGGTCGGCGTCCACGTAGCGCTCGATTTGCGCCTTGTCCAGCGTGCGCATGGATACCGTGGTTGGAACCAGCGCATGGCGCAGGGTGTCGCCGTGGCACAGGGTCATGGCGGTATGGAAAACCATTTTTTTCCCGCTGGTGAACATCAGCTGGTCAACAGCCTTTTCCCGACTGCCGGGCTTGCCCAGCAGTCGACCCTCGCATTCAGCGACCTGGTCCGAGCCGATGACAAGGGCGTCGGGCCGGCCGTCAGCCACGGCTATTGCCTTGGCCGCAGCCAGCCGCTGCGCAAGGGCCTGGCCGGTTTCGCCGTGCCTGGGGCGCTCGTCGATGTCCGCAGTGATAATGTCGAACCCAAGGCCCAGTCGGCGCAGCAGGGCGGCCCGATAGACCGAGCCGGAAGCCAAAACAAGATGACGCGGAGGGTGGTGTTTGTGCATGAGAGTAAATATGCCTTGTCGAGCACGAAATGGTATAATGAAGGGCTTATGTCGCGAGATTTTCCAGATTGGGTGAACCCGGACAAGGCGGCCTCGGCCGGGCGCGAGTTCAGCGGCAGCATGCCGCTGGCCAGGATGTCGCGCCTGGAAGGCATGATAGCTGATCCGGGCAGCGCCGAGATTGAATTCGAAATTGGTTTTGACCGGGACGACCGTCACCAGATCAAGGCCGAAGTTGCTGTCAGTGGCCAGGTGCCGCTCAGATGTCAGCGCACCCTGAAGGTCTATCAGCAGCCTGTTGACAGTCGGTCGACGGTTGGCATTGTGGCCAGCGACAGGGAAGCCGAAGCGCTTCCGGATGACTACGAGCCGTTTTTGAGCACGGACGGACGGGTGGAGCTGGTTCGTCTTGTTGGAGAGGAAGTTTTGCTTGGCTTGCCGCTGGTTCCGATTGATCCGGACTCAAGACGGCTGCCGGGGGCCGATAAAAAGGCCGACACCCATCGCCCGTTTTCCGATTTGGCCGAAAGGCTTGAGAAGCAGGACAAGGGCGGGCAGAACTAGCGCAATTACAGGATTATTTGCAAGGAGCAATTAGCATGGCTGTTCAGAAAAGTCGCAAGTCACCTTCAAGGCGCGGTATGCGCCGTTCACACGATCGCCTGACCGGGCCAACGCTGTCCGAAGAGCAGACCACGGGCGAAATCCATCGTCGTCATCACGTTTCGGCCGAAGGTTTTTATCGCGGCCGCCAGGTGGTGGAGGTTGCCCCCGAGTTTGATGACGAAGAGCTTGAAGACTGATTTTTGAGCGGTCTTCGGGCAGATGTCTGTTGACCCACGCGTTCGCGTAGCCGTCGATGTGATGAGCGGCGACGGAGGGGCGAGTGTAACGCTGGACGCCGTGCGCCAGGCGCTGGACGAGGACGCGGGCCTGAAAGTTGATCTGGTCGGTGACCTGACCGTGTTGCGGGATTCGCTGGTCAGTGCACGGCTGCAGAACAGCAGCCGTATTGAGCTGGCCGGTTGCGAACATGTTCTGCCCATGGATGCCGACTCGGCCCGTGCCTTGCGCTACGGAAGGGACAGCAGCATGCAAGTCGCTCTCGAACGCGTCAGCTCAGGCACCTGTGCCGCCGCCGTCAGCGGCGGCAGCACGGGCGCGCTGATGGTGCTTTCCAGGCATGTTCTGGGCATGCTGCCCGGAATTGAAAGGCCGGCGCTGATGGCAGCCTTGCCGGCACGCAATGCGCTGGTATGGGTGCTTGACCTGGGGGCCAATATCAGTGTTGATGCGCGCCGGCTGTACGAGTTTGCCTGCATGGGCGGCGCTGCCGCAGGCGTCATCAACGGCCGCCAGCCGGCGGTGGGCCTGCTCAACATTGGCCGCGAGGCGAGCAAGGGGCCGGACGTGGTGCGCGAGGCTGCGCGCTTGATCAAAAGCAACCGCAATCTGGATTATCAGGGCTTTATCGAGGCCGACGAGGTTTTCGATGGCCGGGTTGATGTTGTGGTCTGCGACGGTTTTGCCGGAAACGTGTTGCTCAAGTGCGCCGAAGGCATGGCGCGATTCATGCTGGAGCAGTTCCGTCAAGAAACTTCAGGCTGGCATGCAAGCCTGATCAGACGCTCTGTAAACCGGCTGCATGACAAGCTCGACCCATGCCGGCATAATGGTGCACCGTTGCTGGGCGCGCGCGGCATCGTCATCAAGAGCCATGGCGGCGCCTGCCGACAGGGTTTTTTGTCCGCCATACGACTGGCTGCGCTGGAAGCACGCCGCAATCTGATTCCGGAGCTTGAAGAAGCGCTCTGGGTCAGCCTTTAACGAATTTCAGGAACATCCAAGCCATGTATGCCCGTATTATTGGAACCGGCCACTATCTGCCCGAAAGAATTTTGACCAACGCCGACCTGGAAAAGCTGGTTGACACCAGCGACCAGTGGATTCAGGAGCGCACCGGAATCAGACAGCGCCACATTGCCGCAGAAGGTGAAACCACCTGCGACCTGGCCGAGAAGGCTGCGCGGCGAGCCATGGATGACGCCGGCCTCAAGCCCGGCGATATCGATCTTCTTCTGGTTGGAACAACCACCCCCGACCTTGTTTTCCCATCAACAGCCTGCCTGCTTCAGCATCGTTTGGGCATGGCCGACTGCGGCGCCTTTGACATCAATGCCGCCTGTTCGGGCTTTATCTACGCGCTTTCGGTGGCCGATCAGTACATCCGGGCCGGCAATGCCCGCAACGTGCTGGTTGTTGGCGCAGAAACCCTGACCCGTATACTCGACTGGACCGACCGTTCAACCTGCGTGCTGTTTGGCGATGGTGCCGGTGCCGCCGTTCTGGCGGCCGATGAAGAGCCCGGAATTCTTTCCACGCATATCCATGCAGACGGTCGCTACGGCGACATGCTCAATGTTGATGTGGGCGTGTCGCGGGGCTTTCGTGCCGAAGAGGGCGGCGGCGTCAAGGTGGCCATGCGCGGCAACGAGGTTTTCAAGGTGGCCGTAAGAACCCTGGGACGCATTGTCGATGAGACCCTGGAAGCCAACAACATGTCGAGAGAGGAGCTGGACTGGCTCATTCCCCACCAGGCCAACCTGCGCATCATTCAGGCAACCGCGCGCAAGCTCAAGATGTCCATGGATCAGGTGGTGGTTACAGTTGACAGGCACGGCAACACCTCATCGGCTTCCGTTCCCATGGCGCTGGACGTTGCCCTGAAAAGCGGGCACGTAAAGCGCGGAGAGAACCTTTTGCTCGAAGCGTTTGGTGGCGGGTTTACCTGGGGCTCGGCGCTGATCAGGTATTGAGCCGAATTGGCAGCCGCTCAATTGTTGCAGACGGCTGTTACTGGTCTTTATTACAGGGAGGAAACATGACGGATTTTGCGCTGCTTTTCCCCGGACAGGGCTCGCAGTCGGTTGGCATGCTGGCCGGTCTGGCTGAACGGCATGATCTGGTCAGGGAAACGTTTGAGCAGGCCGGCAGGCAGCTTGGCCTCGATTTATGGGCGCTGGTTTGCAGCGGTCCCGAGGAGGCGCTCAATCGCACGGAAATTACTCAGCCGGCGCTGCTGACGGCCTCGATTGCCATGTGGCGCATCTGGAATGAAAAGGGTGGGCCTCAGCCGGCCCGCATGGCAGGTCACAGCCTGGGAGAGTATTCAGCCCTGGTGGCCGCCGGTGCCCTGGAATTTGAGAATGCCGTGGAGCTGGTCGCCGAGCGCGGTCGGCAGATGCAGTCTGCCGTGCCGGAGGGGGTTGGAACCATGGCAGCCATTCTCGGGCTGGATGATGAAGTGGTCGAAGCCATTTGCCGCGAGGCGGCGGAAGACCAGACGGTGGTGCCCGCCAACTATAATTCGCCTGCCCAGGTGGTGATTGCCGGCCATGCGGCGGCCGTTGAGCGTGCCATGCACAAGTGCAGCGAGGCGGGTGCCCGGCGCACCGTTCGCCTGCCGGTCAGCGTTCCCTCGCACAGCCCGCTGATGCAGCCGGCCGCCGATGCCATGGAAAAAATTCTTGCCGCAACTGAAATACGGACCCCGGCGGTGCCGGTGGTGCACAATGTCGATATGGCAACGCGCGAGGCGCCGGATGATATTCGTGCCGCCCTGGTCGCTCAGCTGACCGGCCCGGTGCGCTGGAGTGAATCCGTGCGCACCATTTGCGGTGAAGGTATCATGACGCTGGCCGAGTGCGGGCCGGGGCGCGTGCTGTGCGGCCTGGGCAGGCGCATTGAGCGCCAGGCCAGCTGGGTTGCCCTGAGCGACCCGGACTCTTTTGACGAGACTATTGCCAAGCTTGAGGACGCATCTGCATGAGCACAGAACAACCCTATCGCATTGATGACCGGGTCGTGCTGGTGACTGGCGCCAGCCGGGGCATTGGCCGGGCAACCGCCCAGTGGCTCAGGAACATGGGCGGTGATGTCTTTGGCACTGCCACCTCGACAGCCGGCGCTCAAGGCATCTCGGAGTATCTGGGTGACGGTCGTGGTCTGGTGCTTGATGTAACGGATGGCGATGCCATTGCCGATACGGTTTCACAGATCAGGGCGCGTGCCGGCGATGCCACGATTCTGGTCAACAACGCGGCCATCACGCGCGATCAGCTTTTGATGCGCATGAAAGACGCTGACTGGGATGATGTTTTTGACGCCAATTTGCGTGGCGTCATGCGCATGACCCGTGCCTGCCTGCGCGGCATGCTCAGGGCCCGGTTCGGGCGCATTATCGGCATATCGTCGGTGGTGGGGTACATGGGCAACCCGGGGCAAACCAACTATGCTGCCGCCAAGGCGGGCGTGGCCGGTTTCTCGCGCTCCCTGGCGCATGAGCTTGGCAGCCGTGGCATTACCGCCAATGTTGTGGCGCCGGGCTTTGTGGAAACCGACATGACCGCAGCCCTTGATGATGCCCAGCGTGAGAAAATGTCGTCGGGGATCCCCCTGGGGCGGCTGGGCGCTGTTGAAGACATTGCCGCCGCCGTTGGTTACCTTGCAAGCGGTGCGGCAGGCTATGTAACCGGCCAGACCCTGCACGTCAACGGCGGAATGTATATGACCTGATTTGTCAGCACTTTGGCGCAAGACGTTGAATATAAATCGTTTGGCGCCCACTTTTGGCGAGTCCGGAAGACAGTGAAGGCTGTCCCGGCACTGGCAGTGAAAGTGTTTGTTCACTACAATGTGCCCGTTTGGGCAACCCTTGCACAACTTGAGGAAAATACCAATGAGCAGTATTGAAGATCGCGTGAAAAAAATTGTTCAGGAGCAGCTGGGCGTCAAGGAAGAGGAAGTGACACCGAGCGCATCGTTTGTGGATGACCTGGGCGCCGACTCGCTTGATACCGTTGAACTGGTCATGGCGCTGGAAGAGGAATTCGAGTGCGAAATTCCAGATGAGGACGCTGAGAAGATCACCAGCGTTCAGGAAACCATCGACTACGTCAAGCAGGTCGCCGACAAATAATACGGTCGGTTGGGGTTTTTTGAAAACACATCACTGGCAACAGTAAACAAAGGAGTTGCACATGCGAGGTGATCGCCGCGTTGTGATTACTGGCATGGGCTGTATCTCGCCCGTTGGAAACAGCGTAGAAAGCGCCTGGGATGCGGTCTGCAATGGCCGCAGCGGAATTGGCCCCCTGCAGGCGTTTGACCCCGAGGATTTCACCGCAAAAATAGCCGGAGAAATCAGGGACTTCGATGTTGGCGACTACATGTCGCCACGGGAGGCGCGGCGCAGCGATACCTTTATCCACTACGGTATCGCCGCCGCTGCTGAAGCCATTGAAGACGCCGGTCTTGACGACAGCGGAATCAACCCCGAGCGCATTGGACTGGCGGTCGGTGCCGGTATCGGGGGCATTGCCTCCATTGAGA